>CALMND010000100.1 GCA_937868565.1 uncultured Bacteroidota bacterium
TATTAGTAATCACTTCATCCCTCTTCCTCCGGCAAATGACTGTGCTGTCAACCTTAAGCGTTCTCACGATATCACCTACGGCAGCAGTTTCACCTCCAGTTGAATAAATTGAAATGCCATTATCCCTTAAATTTTGAAGTACCTCTTCGGTTCCATTAATAATTGCTGAAATAACTTCTCCCGGAATTAAATTTTTATTTCTTCCAATGGTCGATGAAAGTAGAATGTTTTCCGTGGCGCCCACACAAATAAGGTCATCTACGTTCATAATTACGGCATCCTGTGCGATTCCCCTCCATACGCTGAGATCGCCCGTTTCCTTCCAATACATATAAGCGAGAGAAGATTTTGTGCCTGCCCCATCAGCGTGCATAATAACACAGTGGTCTTTACTGTTACCAATCAAATCCGGAACTATTTTGCAAAATGCTTTGGGAAACAATCCCTTGTCCAGATTTGCAATGGCCGCGTGTACATCTTCTTTGCCAGCGGAAACCCCTCGTAACTGATATTTATTGTCACTCATTTCTGAGCTCAAAGATAAAAATTTCGTTTTAGCAATTATGTTTATTTTTGCACATCGTGAGCGCTGAGAAAACTAAAATTTCGATTGTTAATTATACCAATACTCTCCCCTTCAAATGGGCGCTAAAACGTAGTAAACTCATTAATCAAATAGATTTACAGGAAGATATTCCCATTATTTGTGCACAAAAGTTAAAATACGGTCAAGTTGATTTGGCGCTGGTTCCCGTTGCTCTTTTACCGGAATTGGATACTTATTTTATTGAAAGTGATTTTTGTATTGGTGCAAATGGCAAAGTAGATAGTGTAAAATTATATAGCGGAGTTCCGTTAGAGGAAATTAGAACTGTAACCCTCGATTATCAATCCAAAACTTCTATTACCTTAACTAAAATTCTTTTCAAATTTTTTTGGAAAACAGAAGTTACTTTTTTGGATGCGAAACCGGGATTTGAAAATGGCGTTGAAGGCTCCAACGCAATTGTTGTAATTGGCGATCGTACTTTTAATATGAACGGAAACTTCGCCTATGAATTTGATTTGGCTGAAGAATGGAAAAAACTATGCGGTTTACCGTTTGTTTTCGCTGCATGGGTAAGTGTTGAAAAATTGTCTTCGGAGTTTTTGATGAATTTTAATTCTGCCTTGAAATATGGTGTTGAGAATATTTTGGAAGCAGTTAACGAAAATTACGCCAATGAAAACTTGACAAAAAATGAAACGATAAATTATCTAACACGGCGAATTGATTTTAAACTCGATTCCTCCAAAAAAGAGGCCTTATATCTATTTCTTGAGTACATAAAACGGTTATGATTTCATAATGGTGTTTTTCTCTTAGCCTGAAATTAACTTTAGTTTGTCTTTTTTTTTATAACTTTATTTTTAAATAATTACTTGCATGAAAAGAAATTTACTCGTTTTGGCTTTTACCGTTCTCTGCTTTCTTAACAGTTCTATTTTACAATCTCAAACCAAAGTTATTCCTTACCAACAAATGCAGCCTGCTTCTGGAATGTTTTTTGGAGCTACCATGAATCCGACAAATATTACAGTAACTTTTGAGGGTGTATCAGATCGCTGGATTGCTTTGGGTTTTGGAAGTTTCATGCCTTTTGCAGATGTGCTTATGTTTTCTAATGGACAAATTGGATCATTACATGCCTTAGGTTGGAACGATTATTATAATCCCACGGGCAGTAGTGTAACTAATGATCTTCTGCAGAACTGGACAATAATTTCAACGAATGTTGCTGCTGGGCAAAGAACAGTTGTTGCGTCAAGGCCTCTTAACACTGGAGATGTCAATGATGCGGTAATTAGTTTCGCATCTAGCTCTCTAAATCTTATTTGGGCAAAAGGCGCAGCGCCAAACTTTACCATTTCTTATCATGGCGGTGGTAATAGGGGTTTTGGCATTTCACTCCCCTGGCAAAGTCAACCAAGTGCTTCTTTTACCACACTAAGTACTACGGTTTGCGCTGGTTCATCGGTAACTTTTTCCAATCTTACAACGGGGGGACAAACCAGTTATACCTGGAATTTTTCAGGAACTAATCTTGCAAGCTCTACTGCCACCGATCCCATTGTCACCTATACCGCGCCAGGAGTTTATTCTGTTGCTTTAACAGCTTCCAATGTTGTTGGAACAAGTTCTATCACTCAATTAAATTATATTACAGTTAATCCTACTGTTGTTCCTACTGTTTCCGTTACGCAATCCATCGGAGCCAATCCAATTTGTTCAGGAACTCCTGCCACATTTACGGCTGCGTTTGTAAATGGAGGCCCAGCACCCTCTTTCCAATGGAAAGTAAATGGGGTCAACGTTGGAACAAACAGTCCCACATTTACAAGTGTTTCGCTTACTAATCCGGCAATAGTAACTTGCGTCATGACTGCAAATTCCGTCTGCGCCGTGCCAAATACCGGAACAAGTTCTGCCATTACAGTTACAGTTAATTCCTCGGCACCCGCAACCGTTACCATTGCTCTAACAGGCGGAACTAATCCCTTATGCAATAATACCCTTGCTACGTTTACGGCAACACCAGGTAATGGCGGAAATTCACCAAACTATCAATGGAAAATAAATAATGTAAACGTAGGCACTAATAGCCCAACTTTTACCAGCAACACGTTGAGTAATGCGAACATCGTTACTTGTCAAATGACTTCCGCTTCCTCGTGCGCCACTCCAACTGTAGGGATCAGTTCAGGCATTACCATGACCGTTAGTAATGTACTTGTGCCTTCCGTATCTGTCAATCTAACTTCAGGGACAAATCCTTTGTGTGCAGGTTCGCTTCTTACTTTTACGGCTACCCCTACCAATGGAGGTAATACGCCTAGCTATCAATGGTTACTGAACGGAACCAACATTGGGAATAACAGCGCCGTTTTTTCGTCTTCCACTTTTAGTAATGGAGCGGTTATTAATTGTATAATGACTTCTAATTCTCCCTGCTCAAATCCCAATACCGGAACTGCAACGGCGATTACTTTAACGGTTAATGCGATTCCTTCGGTTCCAACGGTTTCTCCTTCGGGCCTTGTATTTCTTTGTTCCGGCAAAAGCGTAACTTTGCAGTCTTCTGCAACAACAGGAAATCTCTGGTCAAATGGCGCAACCACTCAAAGTGTAGTGATTTCATCCGGGGGAAATTACAGTGTGACGCAAAGCCAAAATGGCTGCGTGTCACCACCTTCATCAATAGTAACTGTTTCTGTTGTTCCTTCACCGACTGTAATTTTCGGTCCGCTCTCGGCCCTTTGTAGAGATTCAGAGCCAATCCAACTGCAGGGAGTACCTTTCGGTGGCGTTTACTCGGGGCCCGGAGTATCCGGACAATTTTTCAATCCCGCTAACGTTAATACCGGTACTTTTGTACTTGTATATCATTATCAGGATATCCGTAATTGCGTAGATACAGCGACTGCCTCCATTGTTGTGTTAGATTGTACAGGAATTAGTTTTTTAGGACAAGAAAATTCTAAGATTACAGTTTATCCTAACCCTGGTAACGGGCATTCCACCATTTATTCTTCAGAGGAAAAAATAATTTCTATGCGTGTACTTGATATAAACGGGAAGCTTATTTATACACGAAAAGTAAATTCAGAGAATGAAATTTTACTGGACATTTCCAAAGAAACAAACGGAATTTATATTCTTGAATTGGGTCTTGAAACCCGCACGCTTAAATTGCGTCTTGATAAAAAAGATTAATGTTTTCTGTTTTTAATAAGCGCCTTCTAGTTTCATTTCTTCTGATTTCAATTGGAATTGATTTTTTCGCGCAGGATGTTTTTGATGCTTCTCGAAAAGGAAACGTGGAAAGAATTAAGGAATTAATGAAAATTAATCCGGACACCATCCATAAAAAAAACGAAGCAGGATTTCTTCCACTTATTTTAGCAGGATATCATGGTCAACTAAAGGTGGTAGAATTTCTATTGGAAAATCGGGTGGATATTAATGCAACATCTCCGGAAGGTCCGGTAATATTGGGCGCTTGCTATAAAGGAAATTTAGAGCTTGTTGCTTTACTTATAAAAAACAAAGCGGATGTAAATGTGCAAAATGAAATTGGTACTACCGCTTTAATATATGCGGTTATCGCAAATAATATAGAGCTTGTAAAGTTGTTATTAAAAAATGGTGCAAAAAAAGAATTGGAAGAAAAATCCGGGCGAACCGCTTTGGGCTATGCACGAATGTATGGTTTTAAAGAACTAGAATTAGTGTTATCAAATTAAAGTATTTCTTTTAGAGTATGTTAATCTAATATTATTATGTAAAGTTTTACTTCATTCCTGATGTGTTTTTTTAATGTTTTGTTTATCGGTCATTAACGCATAGGGTTTAAGCCCTGTATAATTTTGTGGCATAAACTAAAATATATTAAAATGAAAAAAAAACTTACAAACTTATTACTCAGTTTTGGCATTGGTGCTTCTGCAATTGCTCAAACAGTTGCTACAGGACCTAGCAGTTCTATGGGGCCTTTCTTCCTTCCTACTGCGCCAGGTTATTCAGTTACCTCCATTTTAACAACAACTAATGTTATTGGTGGTTATAAAATGTGTGGTATTCCAGATGGATTAGGTGCATACGACAACAACGATGGAACTTTTACATTATTAATGACACACGAATTTGGAAGCACTTTGGGTGTTCCAAGAGCCCACGGATCAACCGGTGCCTTTGTGTCCAAATGGGTTATAAATAAAACTACATTGGCTGTAACTAATGGGTCGGACCTTATACAAAATGTAAAAATTTGGAATGGGACCGGGTATACTACTTACAACGCCAATAATACATCAACCCTGGCTGCGATTGGCAGATTTTGTTCTGCGGATTTGCCACCTGTCACGGCATTTTATAATAGTTCTACCGGACGTGGGACTCAGGAAAAAATTTTTATGAGTGGTGAAGAAAGTGGTAGTGAAGGCAGAGTTTTTGCCAATATTGCAACCGGACCAAATGCAGGAACAAGCTATCAATTACCTTATTTGGGAAAATTTTCATGGGAAAATGCATGTGCTAACCCAAAGCGCAGTGACAAAACAATTGTAATAGGAATGGATGACACCACTCCTGGACAAGTTTATGTTTATGTTGGAAATAAAACTACAGTTGGTACTGAAATTGAAAAGGCAGGTTTGACTGGTGGTAATTTATATGGTGTTAATGTAAGCGGAATGTTAGTTGAAACAAATACATTTGTACCAAGCCCTAGTACAACTTTTTCGTTAGTAAATCTTAATACTGTTCAGGCAATAACAGGTGCCTCCCTTAATACCTTAAGTAACAATTTAGGTGTTACTAATTTTTTACGTCCTGAAGATGGTGCCTGGAATCCATCAAACCCTAATGACTTTTACTTTAACACTACTAATGGATTTGGAAACCCAAGCCGTGTTTGGAAATTACATTTTGATGATTTAGAAAACCCTCAATTAGGTGGTACTATTACTGCGGTATTGGATGGAACGGAAGGACAACAAATGTTGGATAACATGGGCATAGATAATTCCGGACACATTATTCTACAAGAAGATGTAGGCAACAATGCCCATTTGGGTAAAATGTGGGAGTACACCATAGCAACCGATGCCTTGGTACAAATTGGTCAACACGACCCTAACTTTTTTCTAACCGGTGCTCCTAACTTTTTAACTCAGGATGAAGAAGCTTCTGGTGTTATTGATGTGCAGTCAATTCTCGGCCCAGGAAAATTTTTATTCGTTGATCAGTTACATTATCCTATTCCAGGAGACGCAGTTGAAGGCGGTCAATTAATGCTTTTAGCTTCGCTCAACACACAAACTTCCAATCCAGAAATAAACATACAAGGTAATGCTACAAGTATTCCTCTTGGTAATGTTGCTACAAGCGCCGTAAACAATACCGACTTTGGAACCGTTAACACTGGAGTTACAGTAAATAAAACTTTTGTTATTCAAAATACTGGAACCGGAGTTCTCGTAATTTCGGGAATTAATTTTACAGGTAACAATGCGGGTGATTTTGTGCTTGTAAGTCCACCTGCATTTCCAGCCAATATTGCCGCCAACGGTTCTTTAACTATTACCGTTAGCTTTAATTCACCATTTGCCGGTACACGCATAGCTACTTTAAATGTTTACAACAATGATTTTAATGAATCGCTCTATGATTTCGCTGTTAAAGGCGAGGGTGCTGTTCCAGAAATTAACTTACAAGGTAACAATCAAAACATAGTAGTTGGAAATCTTATTACGTCCTTATCAGACAACACACATTTTGGTAGCGTAGTTATAAATACCCCGATCAGCAAAACATTTGTAGTTCAAAATACGGGAAACGGAACACTAACGGTTTCTGGAATGAACATTACCGGTGCTAATTCTCCCGAATTTACATTAATCAATCCTCCTGCTTTCCCTGTTAACATTGTTGGAGGTTCTTCTCTGACTTTTACCGTTCAATTTCTGCCAACTGCTACGGGCACCCGTACTGCCAAAATTGGTATTAATAATACTGACAGCGACGAGAGTTTATATGACTTTCTAATTGAGGGTGTTTCATTAAGCGATGTTGGCTTAGTTAATATAGAAAATAAAACATTTAATGTTTCCATTTCTCCTAATCCGGCTAACGACCAGGCAATCCTGACTGTCATCCAATCAGACAATAAAGACATTCAATTGCAAGTCATTGATGTTCTAGGAAGAACTATCATATTACCTCTGGAGAAAAAAGTAAGTAAAAATGCGACTGCATTTATTTTAAATACTGCTTCACTGGCGAACGGACAGTACTTTATTAAAGTAATAGATGGAAGCCAGATTGGTTTTGGAAAAATAACCGTTGCTCACTAATAGTTTTGAGATTTTAGCCGGGCAGTTTTTTAGCTGCCCGGCTTTTTTATTTACTTATGCAGCGTGTTTGTGAAATTGAAATCTAAAGTCTTTTAAATTGAAGGTTTGAAATTTTCCCCTACAATAACGCTCAAGAAGGAAGGTTTATTCTCAAATACCACTTCGTCCGTTTCCTCTTTTGGCTCCCCATCAAAATGTATCGTATCGAATCCTTTGCGAGTGATAGTTAATCTATCGGTTGTGTAGGTTTCAATACTCGAACTTAAGTGTGCTCTTCTTCTCAAAATTTTTATCAATATTCCGAAAACCTTAAGAACACTAAACGGTTTTAAAATAACAACGTGAAACAAGCCGTCAGAAATCTTAGCTTCCGGAGCTATATAAAAATCGTTACCGTACTGACCGGCGTTTGCCACGGTGATTAAAAAGGCTTTCCTTTTTATTTCCTGACCATTGAAATGAAGTATGTACTCCTTTGCCCTATATTTAAATAACTCCGAAATCGTAATTTTCACATAACTTTGTAGGCCTCTCTTTTGGGACGTCGCAAACAAATGGCCGATGTGGGCATCAAAACCTATTCCACTAGTACAGAAAAAAGGAGTTCCATTAACAATACCGCAATCGATTCTAGAGTTAAGCCCCAGCACTATTTGTTTTATGGCCAATTCTATATCCATTGAAATACCCAAACTTCTGGCCAAACCATTACCGGAGCCTATGGGAACAATACCCAAAGCAATGTTTGTGTTTAGAATAGTTTTTGCTACCTGATTTACGGTTCCGTCTCCACCAACTGCTATAGCATCTGTATATCCTTGTGTTTTCAGCAGCGAAGTTATTTCTTCAAAATGATCTTTGTCTTTCCAAACAACAATTTGATAGTAAATGTCTACGGGTAATTCCTTTCGAATCGTTTGTATTACTTTTTCTGAAATTTTTTTCCCTGCATTTGGGTTAACAATGAACAAAAGTTTCCTGGGCATATCAAATGCTGATGATTTCATTGTATATCCTGTGCCTTGCATTTGCTACCCAATTTTTGAACCAAGGATTAGTCTCGTCAAATGTAGTAGAAAATTTGTGAAGAATACTCAAATCAAAATGATCCGAAAAAATTCCTGCTCCCGCTTTATACGCATCCCTGGAGTTGCAAAATTGCTCATAGTGCCCTTGAATCGGCACCATTAAAACAGGTTTATTCAAATACATAGCCTCGCAAACACTTTCAAAACCGGCCGAGCTAGCCAAACCACTAGATTTACTCATCATTTCGAGAAATAATGTATCATTAATGGCATGCAAAACTAATTTCCGTTTATCGAAACTATAGTTCTCTATTATTTTATCCGGCTGATCTGTAAAACAATGTAATTCAATCTCTGGGTTAAGAATATGCCATTCCAATATTTCTTCAAAATACCCGTTGTTAACCAAATAAATCAGATAGAAATTTTCTTTAGTTGTAACCAAATCAAACACTTCCTTTCTAAGAAGGGGCGGCACAATCACGACATTGTCATTCGCTGTATGAATTTTGTAAAAAGACAATGCCAGATTTTTGGAAGAACCTTTTGCCGTCAAACGCGTATAGAATTTAATAGCCGCTTTATCCAACCAGTGTCCATCGGGAAACTCAAAATCAGGATGAAAATAAATGTATTGATGGGCGATGCAAATTAATTTAGCTTTCGGCCTATAAAATCGATAATACAAGCCAATTAACAAGTCAAAAAAATTAATCACTGCGTCTGGCTCGTGCTCTTTAATAAGTCGATCTATAGTTCTTAAACTCTGTTTGAAAGTGCCCAGCTTTGCAATATTGCAAAAAACAGATTTAGTAATTTGGATACTTTTGTTTTTTTTATCCGTCACAAAATTTGGGCTTTCAACTTTAATAATTGGGGCGGTTATTTTCTCAAAGAAAAAAGCGGGAATGTCCCTTTTGCCGCTAGAACCAAGTATTACCGCAGAAACAATCTGCCCTTGCTGAATAAGTAAATCATACATCGAAAGCGCTTGCGTCATATGCCCCCTGCCTTCTCCCTGAACCACTAAAATATACTTTTTTGTCATAGTCACATAGCTGAATTTACGGTGACGCCCTTCGGCAATATCGCATCTATTAAGCCGTCTCCTTTTTTTAGATTTTTTGTTGTCAGTGAATTCACCCATTCCTGATAGTAAATAATCTTCCATTTACCATCGTTATCCTCCACCAGCGCTGTCATACTTTCAACCCAATCGCCTGAATTAAGATACTCGATACCGTGAATTTCTTTGATAGCAGGCTGATGAATGTGCCCACAAATAATACCGTGACACCTTCTCGACTTGGCGACCTTAACCAATTCGTTTTCGTAATCGGAAATAAATGAAACAGCAGATTTTACCTTTGCTTTCACGACTTGAGAAAGGGAAAAATAAGGCATGCCTCTCTTCTCCCGATAAGTATTATAGTGTCTGTTTAACCATAGCAGAAACGTGTAGCCGACATCGCCCAATTTTGCAATCCATTTTAATTTTGTAGTAATGTTGTCAAAAAGATCACCATGAGTAACAAAGTACCTTTTATGCACACCGTAGTGGATATAGTACTTTCGAATAGAGAAGTTGCCAATTTTAAGCGGCATAATCTCCTGTAAAAAATCATCGTGATTGCCTCTAATGTAAATTATTTTACATTTACTTTTAGATGTTAAACTAATAATGTGCTTAAAAAAATTACTGTGTTGCTTCTTCCATTTGCCATTTTTTCGAAGCTGCCAACCATCAATAATGTCTCCATTAAGTATTAATGTTTCACATTTATGATGTTTCAAAAAATGAGTGACTTCACGAGCTTTACTGGCTTTAATCCCTAAATGTATATCGGAAAGTACAATTGTCTTATAAAAGGTTTTCATTAAAAATGTTTTACAAATATGACAAGCTTACTTCTTGGTAACTTAAAGTGTGGATTATCAAAAAATTAAAAAAAACCTGCATGATGTTACATGCAGGTTAAGAAAATTGAGTGGTTACGGAATTGTAATGGGTAATTTTATGGTTGCAGTAGCCTTAGGTATGGCTTTAGTTATAATCCCTACTCAATAATCAATTTTTTAATTTTTGTGCTAGTTGAAATTTGTATATGATAAACTCCCTTATTTATGTTCGCAATGTCAATGGGTAGTCCGGATTCATGATTTTCTCTATAATAAACCACTTGACCAATAGTGTTTATGATTTTTACATCGAAAACTTTTGAATCTCCTGCATCGATATAAAATTCGTTATTTGAAGGATTGGGATATAAATTGTATTCCGATATTACATTAAATTTCTCTAAACTCGCGCAAAGGGAAACATTAAGTGAGTACGCTCCAGACGAACTGCAACCCAAAGCATCTGTTCCCGTTACAGAATATATGCTAGTTAACGTTGGACTTACCGCGATGCTTTGAGACACAGAACTTGTGATCCAAGAGTAAGAAGATGCTCCATTTGCGTTCAAAACTAACGTTTCTCCTAAGCATATTGCCGTTTTAGTTGAAACAATTGAAATGGTTGGCAATGGTGACACAATTATATTTTTAATTGTTGAAGAACTACACCCGTTGCCATCAGTTCCAACTGCTGAAAAAGTTCCGGTAATATTAGGTGTTAAAGTAATCACGGGAAGATTAGATCCTGTATTCCACGTATATGTATTTGCACCACTCACGGTTTGCGAAATTGAGCCCCCCAGGCAAACAGAGCTGTTTCCTGCAATTGTTAATACGGGTAGTTGATTAACAACAATTGTAGCTGTTCTACTTGCGGAACAACTCGAAGCGTTTGTTCCCGTCACGGAGTAAACGGTAGTTATTAACGGACTTACAGATAAAATCGAGGTTTGATTTCCATTGCTCCATGTATAGGTATTAGCGCCGCTTATTTGAATGCTTGTTGAAGATCCAACACAAACTGACGTATTAGCCGGTGTAATAGTTAAACTTGGCAAAGAGTTAACCGTTATCGTTTGGATGAAATTACTCAGGCATCCGTTTGTACCAGTTCCTGTTACTGAATAACTAGTGGTAATTGTTGGCGATAAAGAAACGACTGAGCCTGTAGCTCCTGAACTCCAGCTATAGCTCGCGGCCCCGGTTACAGTTTGTGAAGCAGAACTATTAAAACATATGCTTGTTGATCCGGCAACCAAAAGTGTTGGCGAAGGAATAATGCTAATACTCTGTGTTAGGGAACCTGTTACACAATTGCTTCCACCATTAATCGCTACGGAATAGTTCCCTGAATTATTAGCGGCAAAGGTGTTCGATACAGCGCCCGGAATTATAACACCGTTATTACTCCATTGGTAAGTTAGGTTAGTTGCTGAAGGAACTGTTAAAACAGGTGGTGTATTTGAACAAGCGTTTATTGAAGTTCCGGAAACTGATACTGAACTCGAAATAGGAATAGTGCATCCGGCTATTCCCCAAATACTTAATGTACTGCTTACTTCATTTGCTGCAACAACAATATGTTGACCGTTAGGGCTTTGCGATTGTGGAATAAATATTATTCCTTCTGCCCCCCGATCAGGTCCGCCGGAAGGAAGGCTTCTATTATTCACATATGTTACATAAACAGGCGCATTAGGATTAGTAACATCATAAACCATAACTCCGCCGATACGTTCAAGTGCGATAAAAGCATACGTGTTTCCACCAATATTTCCTACCGTCACTCCTTCAGGCTCGGGCCCTTTATCATCACTGCGATCCTTACGCGTATTATTAGAGTTGCTCGCATTAAACAAAACCGAAAAAGAATTGGTTGCAGTAATCAATTCCATATCATCTTTGCTATCATACACCAGTTGTCCTGTAACTGCATTCCAAATTGAAAAAGAGCGTGAACCGTAAGAATATAAAGTGTCTAAATCTCCATCATTATCAATATCGCCGCTTTTGTCCGTTACATTTAATCTCCCCAAAAAAGAATTATTTTTCATTTGATTGGCGAATGGAAATTTAAGGGCGTCTAGATTAACCGAACCAATTCTTTGCTCCTCTGTAAATCCTGTATATGCTCTAGAATCTCCTTCGTTAGCTGTAATCAGGTAATTAACTCCAGCAACAGTATAAGAAGCTATGGCATCAGGCATATACATTCCCTTAATAGGAAAATTAGAAACATTAATTCCTTTGGTTAAGTTAGATGCATCCAATCCGTTATTTAATAGCGCATGATTTTTTGTGCCTAGAGATTTTACATAGTTAATTGCATTTGTTGAAAGATTTATTTCAACAATGGCATTATTTTCCTGAAGTGTAACCCAGGCCTTGCTATCGTCTTTCGAAATGGAAATGTATTCAGGTTCAAAATCTTTTGCTGTGCTGGCAGCTAATCCATAAATTCTGATTCCCTGCGATCTAAGAAGCGCTTCTTGTCCGTTATAGACCGTGAAAGTTACATGCGAGACATTTGTTTGTGTAACTGCTGCGATTCCTCCAGAAATATCAATTATACTTACAGAACCATCGGGATCGTTGGTATAAGCTTGATTGGGCTCTCCTTCGTTTGCAGTAAGTACCTTTGTGCCAGCCTGATTAAACGTAATCATGTCCGGCATCATACCTACTTTGACCTGTTTTAAAAAAATACCATCTTTGTCAAAAAACACCACTCTGCCCGAGTCTTGTGGGTTAGGCCCATTCTCAATAGCCATTGCTACTAAACCGTTTCTTACTGCTACAGAGTTAATATTTCCATAGGTTGTTATAGGTACGGAGAAAAGAAGCGCTGGACTAGAAGGGTTTACAAAATTCACGATATCGAGCTTCCCGCCAATACTATTTGCAATATACAAACGTTGAGTAGTTGGGTCGTGCGCTACAATTTCGGCAGAATTACTGCCACTTATTGAGTTAGAAAAACTTGAGAGCAGGTTTAAAGTAATTGCGTTTGAAGGAGCCGGAACTACTTTATCATTATCAGCAATATAAAATACACATTGGTTAATTGAACCTATATTGGCATTTTGAGGATTATAAAATCTTAGAATAATATACTCCGCGCTTTCGATATTAACATCGTTGTTCAAACTAAAAGTTATTGGAATTGCGGTGTTTACGGGAGCATTCGCCGCAAAAGTAAAAGTTGTGCTTCCAAGTGTATAGTCCGAACTAGATGCATTAGACAGTGCGGTTGCATAAACCGAAATAGCTGACGTGTTGCTGCTCGATCCGGTTAATTTAATGAAGATGTTGGCCGAAGCTGTATTCTCTACTACAGTAGTATCATTACTTACAAAAGAAATAGTGGAAGGCGCAACGGTACCAGTGGTAATTAAAGAAACTGTTGAAACTCCATCCGTAACGGTTGTCCCCGTAGAAATACCCCTTGTTACTGACCAGGAGTTTGTTGCAAGATTATAAACACCACTTGAAGTTAGAATAAGATCTGCTCCCGGATCGGGTGCTATAAAACTTGTTCCGTTTAATTTTCCACCGGAATAATAATCGTTTACTGGCAGCTCATAACCATCCACAGCACTGACGCTTGCGGTACCTACTCCGGTTCCAAAAAACAATGCATCTGTTGGTATAGTAGAACTGGTAATTGAAGAAACGGGTAAATTAAATACAGCAACCCCATCACAATTAGCTCCTCCGTTCCCGAGAACACCACCTGAGGCCGCCAATCCAATACCGCCATCACCATTTTGGTATTTAACGTTAATAGCTCGAAGTTGGGCGCCGGTTGGAGACATACAATTTCCACCCACATACACAACACTGCCCGCA
Organism: uncultured Bacteroidota bacterium; assembly: GCA_937868565.1. Classification (GTDB taxonomy): domain Bacteria; phylum Bacteroidota; class Bacteroidia; order B-17B0; family Aurantibacillaceae; genus Aurantibacillus. The sequence continues at coordinate 13,671 of CALMND010000100.1, forward strand.
CTGACACTTCCTGAGTTTATCGCAAAAGCATAAGTCAGAGCACCTCCATTAATCCAACCGTTTGCGGTTGCGGCTCCATTATTGGTAAAAATTACAGTGTAAGGTGTTAAAGAAAAATTAATATTCTGAACGGCAAGCAATTCTACGTACTCTTTACATGAGTCTGTTCCATTGGGGTTGGCTAAAACTTCACTAATTACCAAACCGGGGTTTTGAGCTCCTATATGACAAGTCAAAAACGATAGCACTAAATAAATCAGGTTCTTCTTCATATTCTTTTTTTGTACAAAGTAACTAGGGTTAAGTTAGGTCGTGATTTATTTAAAGTTATATCAATATAAAAATACTCGCGCGTTTGTTAAGTCCAAATTAAGCCGTTGCAAGAGATGTTATCTTTGAATTAACTAGTCAAAATTTTTAAAATTTTCGATTCTACATGCTGATATTTCAATATTTTTGTAAGACAAATTGCAATAAAATGAAAATAACTCCTTTGTTTTTTCCCAACCAAAGAGCGGCTAAATTGCGTGCCGCCTTGATTTTCTTCCTGTCTTCCTTTCTAACGCAGGTTACACATGCTCAATTTACACTAGGCAATCTTGTAGTGATGAAAATTGGTGATGGCGTTAGTACGCTCACCAGCACCGGAAATCCGATAATTTTTAATGAGTACAATACTTCAGGGGTGTTAACTTACAGTGTGCCTGTTCCGTCTACAGGTACAAATGCATTGGTTATTAGAGGTAATGCTACATCCGAAGGTTATATTTCTCTTTCTGCAGATGGCAATTACATTGTTTTTGGCGCTTACATGCAAGCGCTACCGAGTGCCAGTGTACTAAATACTTCTTCAGCTTCTAACATTAACAGAGGGATTGGAATTATCAATTCGGTTGGTTCCTTCTCAATTGGCGCTTCTTCTGCAGCTGCCTCCATTGCCTCCGGAGATATAAGAGGAGCCACGGCCACAGGTAACTCTCATTTTTGGGGTAGTAGCTCCAGTCAGGGGTTAAGTTACTACGGCTCAGCTGCAGTTCCCACAAATGTTGAAAACTCAAAAACTAATTTAAGATCGACTCACATTTTTAATAACCAGCTTTACATCTCTTCTCAAGTTCAAACTGGTACGCCTCCAGATATTGGTATCCTCTCAGTTGGAAGCGGTACACCAAATGTTGCCGCGCAAACGGTTTCTACAGTTATTAATACCGGCGCATCGTCGCAACCCGGACAGTTCTATTTTAATTCTTCCTCCTCTATCTGTTACATTGCCGATGCAAGAAACTCCGCCTTGGGTGGCGTTCAAAAGTGGGTTTACAGTGCTGGTAGCTGGTCGCTTGCTTATACTTTACCTACCGGAACTGCGTCTATTGGTGCTTTTGGTGTCGTGGCTAATTTTTCAGGTCTAAATCCTTTGGTTTATGCCACAACAACTGAGGGTAGTACCAACCGTCTAGTCGCTATATCCGATATTGGTGCCAATTCAACAGCAACAACACTCGCAACAGCAAGTGCAAATACCATTTTCAGAGGCTTGGTGTTTTCTCCGGTTTCCTCAACTTGTGTACCCGTAAGTATTAGCACTGTTACAAACAGTTCTCCTGTTTGTTCAGCAAAAAATCTCAGTTTAAATGTTACGGTTAACGGAACCTCGCCTTATACATATACCTGGTCTGGCAGCGGACAGTTCAGTAGTATTTCTGTTGCTAATCCTAATGTCGTAAATTCTCTTTCTGGAAATTACGTGGTTCAAGTTTCTAACGCTTGTGGTACAGCATCTGCATCCACCAACGTAACCGCAAATCCAACACCGACTATTTTGGTAAATGCAGCAACGATCTGTTCTGGCGGAATTGCTACCATTACAGCAAGCGGGGCTAACAGCTATTCTTGGAGTACGGGTAATGCCAATAGCAGTTTTACTGCCGGCCCACTAAGCAATACAAATTATACGGTAATTGGGACTTCTCTAGCAGGTTGTGTTAATACTGCTACTACATCTATCACGATTACGAATAATCCTAGCCTTACCGTTAGCTCTGCCACAATATGTTCTGGCAAATCGGCAACGATAACCGCGTCTGGCGCAACTGCCTATTCATGGAGTAACGGAGCCACCACGGGCCTAATTGTTGTAAGTCCCAGCTTAACAACATCATATACCGTTATGGGAAGTGTTTCAGGATGCACCGCACAATTAATTGGTGTGGCAAATGTGATTGTGAACCCAACACCCTCAGTTTCTTTAACCTTACCTCAATCGCTTGTCTGTCTTCATGATGGATCGATGGTGCTTAGCGGTTTGCCAGCTGGTGGAATCTATTCGGGTAATGGTTTAAATAATAGTGGAATTTTTAATCCTACTCAAGCCGGTATCGGAACTTATTCCTTATCCTATAAACTGACCGACGCAAACAACTGCTCGGGAGGGGACCTAAAAATCATTACCGTTAGCGGATGTGTTGGTCTGGCTGAAACACAAACACGGAAAATATCCATTTATCCTCAACCTGTATCTGAACATTTATATATTGTTGGAAGTCATCAGAATCTTTATACACTTGCCGAAATAATAGACGTAACCGGAAAAAAAGTCAAATCAAAATCTTTAATTGGTGAAGAACTATTTCTCGATGTACGTTTTTTAAATTCCGGGGTATACTTTCTGCGTCTGTTAGGGCCAGAGCAATTCTACATAACCAAATTTATCAAGGAATAGTTGCTCCTCTTGCGCCTGCTTTATTCTATTAACTGATTATAATATTGGTTATCTTTGCATTTCAGAAAAAATTATGCAAAATATATTACAATCTCTGGGATTAAAAGAAATTAATGACGGTTGTTCAACCGGTCAAAACTGGTTTTCTAACGGGGCTTTAATTGATTCATACAGCCCGGTTGATGGCAAATTAATTGCCAGAGTAAAAGGTGCTTCTTCAAGCGATTACGAAAAAATAATAGTCGCAGCTAAAACCGCTTTTAATTACTGGCGCGAGGTTCCAGCTCCCAAGCGTGGAGAAATTGTGCGGCAATACGGAAATAAATTACGTGACAAAAAAACAGAATTGGGTAAACTCGTTTCGTATGAAATGGGAAAATCCTATCAGGAAGGTTTGGGCGAAGTTCAGGAAATGATTGATATCTGCGATTTTGCCGTGGGCTTGTCCCGTCAGTTATACGGTTTGCAATTGCATAGCGAACGCCCCAGCCACCGCATGATGGAACAGTGGCATCCATTGGGAATTGTTGGAATTATTAGCGCCTTCAATTTTCCTGTGGCTGTATGGAGCTGGAACACTGCACTGGCTTGGGTGTGTGGCGACGTATGTATTTGGAAGCCTTCTGAAAAAACGCCGTTATGTTCCATTGCCTGTCAAAATATTTGGAATGAAGTAGCCAAAGAAAATGATTTACCTGAAGGAATTTCCTGTATTTTGAATGGAGATTACAAAGCAGGTGAGTTGATGACAAAAGACACAAACGTTTCCCTCATTTCCGCAACTGGTTCTACGCGCATGGGAAAAATTGTAGGCACCGCTGTTGCCGAACGTTTTGGAAAAAGTATTTTAGAGTTGGGAGGAAACAATGCCATTATTATTACAGAAAATGCAGATTTAAACATGACCATTGTTGGTGCTGTTTTTGGGGCGGTGGGGACAGCCGGTCAAAGATGTACTTCTACCAGACGTTTAATTATTCACGAAAATATTTACGACAAATTAAAAGACAGTTTAATTAAAGCATACGGCCAGTTGAAAATTGGAAATCCATTAGATGAGAAAAATCATGTGGGACCCTTGATTGATAAAGATGCAGTTAAAAACTATTTACATGCTTTGGAACGAATTACAATTGAAGGTGGAAAAATAATTGTGGAGGGCGGTGTATTGGAAGGTTCCGGTTATGAAAGTGGTTGTTATGTAAAACCCGCTATTGCCGAAGCGCAAAATAACATGGCTATTGTACAACACGAAACTTTTGCTCCCATTTTATATTTGATTAAGTACAAAACGCTGGAAGAAGCCATTGCTCTGCAAAACGGGGTACCACAAGGTTTGTCAAGTGCCATTATGACTCTGAACATGCGTGAGGCAGAATTATTTTTAAGTGCCAAGGGTAGTGATTGCGGAATCGCTAACGTAAATATTGGCACGAGCGGCGCCGAAATTGGTGGTGCGTTTGGAGGAGAAAAAGAAACCGGCGGGGGACGAGAAAGTGGCTCCGATGCCTGGAAAGCATATATGCGCCGGCAAACCAATACACTCAACTGGGGAAATAATTTGCCTTTAGCGCAGGGAATAAAGTTTGATTTGGGATAGTATTACTAAGTACTTTTATATTCCGTTAAAAAACTCTGATAAAGTGATTTTATGAATATTGATGATTTTCAGGAGGGACTTAAAAGTTAAATTAGCACCACTTTCTGCTCTCCAATATTGTTTTCTATCTAAATTATTATCCAGAGCAAATACCTCATAGCTAGCATAACCAGCCTTTTTTCTTAATTCTTTAATCCTGTTGGAAGATTTAAGAACTGTTTCTTCAATATGATACGGCTTTTTTGCCACATGCAATTTTCATCATCTTTCAAAAAATTAATTACGGCATATGTTGCACAAACTTATTTTATTTATTAATTTAGTTTCTAAATGTTTAACCTCTAATAAATAAGACTTGAATACAATACCCAACAATCTTTCTATTAACGTGCTTTACGTCGATGACGAAGCAAGGAGTCTGGAAGGATTTAAAGCTAATTTCAGACGGTATTATACTATTTTTACAGCTATGTCCGCGAAAGAAGCCAGAGTAATTTTAGATAATAATGAAATACACGTTTTAATTAGTGATCAAAAAATGCCTGAGACTTTAGGCACTCAGTTGCTGGAAGAGGCTGTAAAAAACTATCCCGAGCAGACAAGAATACTTCTAACCGCCTATTCAGATAGTGAAGCCATCATTCAAGCTTTTCAGCGTGGATTGATTTTCAGGTATATGTTAAAACCTTATATACCGGATGAATTGAAAAACCTAATTGATTCCGCTTTTGAGCTCTTTAGACTAAAACAAACTAAAGACATACTTTATAAAGAATGGATTAAAACTCAGGATGAATTGACTTTATTAAAGAAGAATGGATAATACCTAGACAAAAGAACTAAATGATTACATGAATTCTGTATTTACTCGGCACCACAGTTAATTTATCGGGTTCTTTTTGAAGTGCATTTATTTTCAAATCTGTGTTCTCCATTTTTGATTCCAAAAACAATTTTTTATAAATCAGTAATTTAATTTCCGGATTCTTACATGATTCAAGGCTTTCCTTTTCTTCTTTATTAAGAAGCAATGCTGTTTTATTCTTTTGGCTTTGATCATCTACAAATTCAAGAACGGAAATATGAAAATAGTGACAAATGTTTAGAATCAAATCTTCACTAAAGTCCTTCAGGCCTCTTTCCAAATCACTACATTCTTGTTGGTCATGGAGGTTTAAATAGTCGGCAAGTGCGGCTTGTGTTAGTTTATG
>CALMND010000101.1 GCA_937868565.1 uncultured Bacteroidota bacterium
GGGATAAAGTTTATGGACGCTCCAGATCCAAATGTGTTGTGGGTTACGGGATACGATGGATCAAGCCCTAATCTTAACTATAATTGGTTTTCGCGAAGTATAAACGGTGGAGCTAATTTTAACACAGGCGTAATTTTTACTGGACCAAATCCTGCCATTGGAGATACTACTAACTATGTTTTAGCCAATTTGGAAGGAATTGACGCCAATACTGCTTGGGTGAGTGCTTTTCAAAAAGGGCCTCTTCCATACACACCTCAAAATCAAGGTGGTGGTGTAATTTACAGAACCACAAATGGCGGAAATAGTTGGTCGAACATGACGGCTGTCGGAATGTTCACAAATACGAATGATGCATTTGCTGATTTTGTTTCGTTCTTTAACCCAAATATTGGTGTTGCTGTTGGTGATCCGGTTGCTGGTGTTTATGAAATTTGGAGAACTACTAACGGAGGTAATACTTGGTCGCCCATATCGGCTGCCAACATTCCTCCTCCATTAAGCCCAAGCGAGTTCGCCATCGTTAATCTTTACAATAAGCAAGGCACTACTAATCTTTGGTTTGGTACTAACCAAGGACGTATGTATTACACTACTAATACTGGTTTAACTTGGAATGTGGCGCAGGTTTGTGCTGCAACTGGTACTATTACGGAAATTGCATTTACTACTCCATTAAACGGAGTGGCGTATGCGGTTGACGGAGGCAACTTTGAACTATGGAGGACAACTAATGGTGGCGCAAACTGGACACAAGTGACACCCACCCCTAATAATTTAGGTTTAAATGATGTAATTGCTATCCCCGGAACTAACAGATTAGTATCGGTGGGTGCGGGAGCAGGTAATAACATCATTTCCTATTCGGACGACAACGGATTAACTTGGATAAATTATGGAAGTCAAAACATTCAGTATCTGGTAGCTGATTTTGCAGATAATACGACAGGGTGGGCTGGATCTTTTAGCGATATTACAAATCCTGCGCAAGGAGGAATTTGGAAGTATAGTGGCGCTGCGATCACGAATACGGTAGCGCCAACATCTGCGTTTGCTATTCCTTCAGATGTTTGTTTATCAGGAGGTTCTATTATTGTGACTCCTAACAACTCATCTGCCGGTTCGCCTGCGATAACTTATAGCTGGTCGGTTGTGCCTGCGGGGCCTGTATTTTCCAGTCCAACTGCTTCTGCTCCAACAATTACATTCTCGTCGGGGAACACCTATACAATTACGCTGGTGGTAACTAACGCTCTTGGAAATAACACTTCGTCGCAAATAATTACCGTTCAAAATTGTAGTCTTCCGACAGTTAATTTCACTCTGCCCGGGGCTAATGCTTGCACTGGCGCATTAATAACTCCAACCAATTCTAGTACAGGTGGTGCTCCTGCTCCGTATTATAACTGGTCTTCTTCACCTCCTGCAAACGTAACATTCTCACCGTCTTCGAATGTTCTAAATCCGAAAATTATTTTTGGAGCGGCTGGGGTTTATACTATTACTTTAGTGGGTGCCAATCCTCAAGGAAGTGTTCCTGTTACTCAAGTTATCACTGTGGCGCCATGTGCACCGCTGGCTAATTTTGACCTGCCTTCTTCCGTATTTTTCTGCGAAGGCACTTTCTCTACCACGAATTTGTCTGCTAACCCGACACCTTCAACAGGTTTAGGTGCTTTATCGTATACCTGGAGTATTGCGCCAACTAGCGGTATTTCTTTGATTCCAGGATTCGGTCTTACGGCGCAGAATTTAGCGGTTAATTTCACTAGCACCAGTACAGTTCAATATACAATTACTTTAAAAGTAAAAAATATTTCCGCACAGTCTACTTTGGTTAAAACAGTCACTATTAATAAAAATGATTGTACTGGTCTTAATGACCAAGGTGCGATCTTAGCTAATGGGCTTTCTGTTTATCCTAACCCCGCAAATGAAGTGTTAAATATAGTTCTTCCTTTGGGTGCTGTTGAGTCTTACAAGGTTAAACTGGTTAACGTTTTAGGTTCAGTAGTTTTTGAAGAAAATAGTGTAAAAGCCGCAAAAGGTGATTATACGATTCGCTTGTCTGATAAACCAAAAGGAGTATATTTCTTAACGGTTCAATCAAACACAGAAAAAGTTACTAAGAAAATTATAATTGAATAATAAATTCTTTTTTAATCAAAGCCGTCTCAGTTTAATCGGGGCGGCTTTTTTATTTTAAAGTCTATGCGTATTGTGTTTATGGGTACTCCCGAATTTGCTGTAGCAAGTTTAGATGCACTGATTAGAAATAAATATAATATAGTTGGTGTGGTTACTACGCCTGATAGACCGGCGGGTAGGGGAAGGAAACTTAGCCAATCGGCGGTTAAAATTTACGCATTGGAAAACGGAATACACGTTCTTCAACCGGAAAACTTAAAGAGTCAAGAGTTTGTGAGCGAACTTAAAAGTTTGCAGGCTGATTTACAGATTGTGGTTGCCTTTAGGATGCTGCCGGAAACTGTTTGGAACATGCCGCTTTTGGGTACATATAACTTGCACGCATCGTTATTACCTAAATACAGAGGTGCCGCACCCATTAACTGGGCTATCATAAACGGCGAAAAGGAAACGGGTATAACAACGTTTAAATTGAAACACGAAATAGACACAGGCAACATACTTTTTTTTGAAAAGGTAGATATTGCGGAGCATGAAACGGCTGGCGAACTGCACGATGAGCTTATGAATAAGGGCGCAGCGTTGATTTTAAAAACGGTTAAAGAGATTGAAACATCCTTTTTGAAGCACAATGAATTGAAATTTTCACCTCAGGATAATCGACTGGCTTGCCATGCTCCCAAAATAAATCGGGAAGTGTGTAAAATTAATTGGAATGACTCAGGCGTTAAGATTTTCAATTTAATTAGGGGCTTAAGTCCTAGTCCTGGAGCCTTTACTGAAATTGTAATGCCGAATGGCGAAAAGCTGATTTTAAAAATAGTTAGAGCGAATTTCGTAAAATGCCAACACGAGAGTACTAACGGTTACGTGAGTACCGACAATAAAAATTTTATTGCTGTGTATTGCAGAGACGGAGTACTCGAAATTAAAGAATTACAGTTACAAGGAAAAAAGAGAATGCATACCGAGGAGTTTCTAAGAGGCTTTAAAATAACATTTAATCGTTTTGATCCAGACTTTTTTTCTTAGTCATACGAGTTGGTGCAGAGGACTATGGGTTCTTAAGCCTTACTAATTAACCGTTTTACTACTTTTTGTATTTAGAACCCTTAATAGAGGCTGCTTTCGGGGCTAGTTATTAACAAAACGCCTATTTATCAACAAAAATATAGGTTTTTGGTCTGAAACACTTGACAAACAAGGATTATGCTATTATGTTTGTGTCATAAATTAATTGTTTAACTAAAAAAATTAAAAAAATGAACAAATCAGAATTAATCGATGCAATTGCATCAGGAGCAAAATTAACAAAGGCTGACGCTGGTCGCGCTTTAGATGCTACAATTGAAAGCATTCACAAGGCTCTTAAAAAAGGAGATCGCATCGGTTTAGTAGGTTTCGGTTCTTTTGCAGTAGCGAAACGCGCAGCACGTATTGGACGTAATCCTCAAACTGGAAAAGAAATTAAAATTGCAGCTAAAAAAGTTGTAAAGTTTAAAGCAGGTTCTGAGTTAGCTGGTTCAGTTAACAAAGGAAAATAATTGCACAGCAATTAGTCTAAATAAAAAGCCACTCATGGAGTGGCTTTTTTAGTTTTTCGAATTTGCAAACAGCATCCCTAATCACTTAGAATAATTGTTTGTTCAGGTTCAGCAAGTTTATTGAAAAATATTAGGAGCCGTGTAGAAAAAATACGGATGTTAAATTC
>CALMND010000102.1 GCA_937868565.1 uncultured Bacteroidota bacterium
TCTTTTCTGGAGTTCGGACCACCTACTACCATCACTATAAAGTCAGCATCTTTATAAACAACTTTATTGTTTACAGGGGGTTTTAACAGATGGCGGTTTTCGTCAATCCACTTTTTAAAATTAAACGGACGTGTTATCATGTTACCAAATTAGAAATTTAATATTTAAGAAGCAAGTTGCGTTTAGGAAAGAGTCATGAAACTTCTTGGATCCAACATAGCCGGAATCAGGATCCAAGTTCTTGTAGTCAAAGTCCTACAGAAGTTTTTTCTGTACCAAATACTCAGCTATTTGGACTGCATTGGTTGCGGCGCCTTTACGAAGATTGTCAGAAATTATCCAGCAATTTAATGTCTTAGCTTGTGACTCATCACGACGAATACGACCAACAAACACCTCATCTTTGTTGTGGGCATTCATGGGCATGGGATAAATTTGATTTTTTATATCGTCTTGCACAATTACACCTTTTGTTTTTGTGAGAAGAGAGATTAATTCATTTGCTTCAAAATCGTTTTCAAATTCAATGTTCACGCTCTCGCTATGGCCACCCATAACAGGTATGCGCACACAAGTGGCCGTAAGGTTAATAAAATTATCACCCATGATTTTACGCGTCTCGTTAACCATTTTCATTTCTTCTTTTGTGTACGCGTTGTCCATAAAAACGTCAATTTGTGGAATAGCGTTCATGTCAATTTTATATTTATAGGCCATCATTTCGCTGCTCCCGTTTTTTCTTTCATTCATGAGTTGATTAACAGCTTTTACACCGGTTCCTGTAACGCTTTGGTAGGTAGAAACCACTACGCGTTTAATTTTATATTTTTCGTGCAAGGGTTTTAAAACCATTACCAGTTGTATGGTAGAACAATTTGGATTGGCTATAATTTTGTCTTTTCTATCGAGAACGTGGGCATTCACTTCGGGTACAACTAATTTTTTGGTCGGGTCCATTCTCCAGGCCGAAGAGTTATCAATCACGGTAATTCCGGCTGCTTCAAATTTTGGCGCCCATTCTTTGGAGGTATCACCACCGGCAGAAAACAGAGCTATTTGCGGTTTTGCAGCGATGGCTTGCTCCATGGAGTGAACAGCATATTTTTTTCCTTTAAATTCTATTTGTTTACCAACGGATTTTTCGGAAGCCACAGGAATTAATTCTGTGACCGGGAAGCTTCTTTCAGCAAGCACTTCCAACATTTTTGTGCCAACTAAGCCCGTGGCTCCAACTACTGCAATTTTCATACGTTTAGATTACTGTTTTTATTCCTCATATGGAATAGCCTTTCACTTTTTGTTGTTTGCTAAAACAAACCTTTTGTAAGTGGCTATTTCACACGAATTTTAAAGCAACAAAATTACTTGAAATTATTTGTTTGAGAGAATTAAAATAAAAATTCTTAATTATAATTATAAAGTCAAAGGGATATCGTTTCCACCAGGCAGCAAATAAACCCCATCGGGCTTTATTAGAACTTTGCGGTGGCGGTACAAAATGCCAATAGCTTTTTTAAATGTCGCCTTACTCATACTGAATTTGGCTGCAATTTCTTCAGGACTGCTTTTATCGTGAAGATTTAAAAATCCATCGTGATTTTCTATATATTCCAGCACAATTTCAGTAGCCGATAACACATTTTTAAAACCACTTTTCTGAAGACTAATATCTATCAATCCATCCGGACGAATGGTTTTCACGTAGGCGCTTAATTCGTCGCCGATAAACAAATCCTGAAAAACATCGTTATGATAAATCAATCCTTTAAATTTCCCATTAATAATACAACTAAAACCTAATTGTGACTCTTCAAAAATCATAATGTCTACTTCAGTGCCACCTTCTAACTTACATTCTTCTTCCGAAATAAATTTGTCAATTTTGCTCGAGGCTGTTATTCGTTTACTTATTGAATCAAGATAAACATAAACAACATAAAACTTGCCCTCCAAAAAGTCCGATTTTTGCTCGCTGTAAGGCACAAATAAATCTTTTTCCAGTCCCCAATCCATAAACGCACCAAATTCTGTCACAGAAGTTACTCTTAATAGCGCGAAATTATTTATTTGAACGGCTGGTTTGCGGGCGCTGGCAATTAACCTAGCCTCTGAATCTGTGTATACAAAAACTTCGAGTTTGGAATTTATTTGATAGGTAGAATCCAATCTGGATTTGGGAAGCAGAACTTCTTCTCCTTTGTTATTTCCCAAATAAAGACCTGCCTCTGTTTCTCGTAAAATGGTTAAGGCGTTTATTTTTCCAATTTCTATCATGTGGTATTTTTAAGGCAATGAAGGTACTGTAATATTTTGGTTAAATGCTGCAGTGACACTAGGCGCTCAAATTGGTGTCGATTGCGCCCAACAAGACTAAATTTCTATTTATGAGAGGACTTGCAGTTAATAATTTGAATGCGGTTTGTTAATTCAATGAATCAAAACTTTACTTTTGCCCATTCTTCTTTGTATGTCGCAAAAAGCACTTTCCTGGTTTTTATTAATTCTACTTTCTTTGATTTGGGGAAGTTCATTTATTTTAATGAAGCGTGGCATGAACGCTTTTAGCAGCGATGAAGTGGCGGCACTACGCATTTCTATCGCATTTTTATTTTTATTGCCTTTTCATTTAAAATACACGAAAATAGATTTTAAAAAGTACTTTTTGGGAGTCCTTGTTATGGGAGTTTTTGGAAATTTGATCCCAGCCTTTTTGTTCACTCTTGCCGAAACGCAGATTAGCAGTAGTCTTACAGGTATGCTAAACGCACTGACGCCATTATTTACCATACTAATAGGGTTGGTATGGCTAAAAAATAGACCTTCCGCCAAACAACTAGCAGGAATCTCGATTGGTTTTGTTGCCGCCATTTGCCTTATGCTGTTCGAGAGTTCTCCAGATGTTTTTAGGAACTTTGCCTTTGGTTTTTTGGTGCTTATGGCAACCATCTGTTATGCGGTTAGTCTTAACGCCATTAAAAAATACTTGGGGGGACTTAACTCCATAACTGCTACAGTTTGGGCCTTCAGCATAACAGGGCCAATAGCTTTGTTTTATTTATTTGGTTTCACGTCATTTACTACACATGTAGCCGAAAATCCTCTTGCCCTTCAATCATTGGGTTATGTAAGTATTTTAGCGATTGTAGGTTCGGCCATTTCCGTTATTTTATATAATGTACTTATAAAAATATCAGGGACGGTATTTGCCAGTTCTTGCACTTATTTAATACCTGTTGTGGCCATATTATGGGGTGTTTTTGATGGGGAAATCGTCAATTTCGCTCAAATTTTGAGCATTTTGGTGATTATTTTGAGTGTTTACCTAATAAATCGTGATTAAAGAAAATGCCACTGATTACAGCAATTTTCACCAAAAAGCGGTAAATATGAGATTTGCGGTGTGAAATTCTTGCAATACTTTTGCGTGTTTCCAAGAATTCAGTATATTTGCGTCCCTTTTTAAGGAAAGAAAAGGGAAAAGTATTAACTATTTAGAATTAAACCAGCATGTACGCAATTGTAGAAATAGCCGGGCAACAATTCAAAGTGGAACGTGGAAATAAGGTATACGTTCACCGCCTTGAGGCTAATGAGGGTGCTAAAGTTGAGTTTGACCGTGTGTTATTATTAGACAACGACGGAAAAATTTCAGTAGGCAACCCCACCGTGGAAGGCGCTAAAGTAGCCGCCACAGTTATCGCTCACGTTAAGGGCGATAAAGTAATCATTTTCAAAAAGAAACGCCGCAAGGGGTATCAAAAATGGAACAATCATCGTCAAAGCTTTACACAAATCCTTATTCAGGGTGTGTTAGGTAAAGGCGAAACCGTAAAAGATGAATTAACAGCTACCAGAGTTGTTCGTACTCAAGGCATGCGCCCTAAAGCAATAGAAGTTGCTGAGGTTGAACCTGCTGCGGTTGTAGAAGAAGCTCCGGTAAAAAAGGCTCCTAAAAAAGCGGCGGCTAAAAAGGCAGCTAAGAAAAAAGAAGATTAATTATTTAAGAATGTAGATTTAAGATTTAAGATTTTCACTTCT
>CALMND010000103.1 GCA_937868565.1 uncultured Bacteroidota bacterium
GTTTCAAATGTCTTAGACCCATCTGGGCATACTTCACTCATAATAGTTAAAACAGTAGCATGGCTTAAACCCTCAATTTTCATAAGGTCTACGCCGCCGAAGTATTGATAAGAAGCCTGATTTAAATCAATACCCTTAAGCGCATTTTTATTTACCCGTTTATGTATTTTGTTGTCGGTTGAAAGTTTTTTTTTACTGGATCAGTATTGATTTGTTCTTTTAAAAAGGAGTTGATTTGTTTGTCACAATCGGCTATTTTCTTTTGAAAGAAAAGATAACTATCGTACTCTTGCCTTAAGCCAAACAAGTAATCTTTCCGATTGTTGCCTTTTAGTGCTTTGGCAATCTCATCGTATGATTTTTTGCAATTACCATGTCGGTGTGCTGCGAGTTTTTGTGGATCGAGATTGCCATTGCAAATGTCTTCAATGATGGCGAGTCCAGTAAGCCCACAAACATCTTTCACGACCACATCTAAACGAAAGTTGAGCAACTTCAGATACTTCTGCATTTTGTGAGTAGCTTCTACAGAAAGTTGCAACCAATTTGTTCTTTGTCGACAGTAAGTGCGTAGTGTTTCGGTACAGTCATCAGGCAGGAAGCTCCCTGTAAGCAATCCAATGCTGTGAAGTTTTTGAATCCATCTGGCATCTTTCACATCTGTTTTTTTGCCTTTGATGTTTTTAGTAAACTTACCGTTGCAAAGAGTAACATCAAACCCATGCTTAACTAGTTCTACATAAAGATTTTGCCAATAACTCCCAGTACTTTCCATCGCTACGGATGTAATGTTGTGGTTTTTGAGATGCAGGCAGATCTCGGTTAAGTCATCAGCATAAACGCCAAACTCTTTTACATCTTGCAGCGATTGGCCAACTGCAACAAAGTGTGATCTGCTGCCTATATCAATACCAGCACAATGGGTATTGATAATGTCCATTTCCATTTTTGCCATAAATCATTTTTTAAGATGAAATAAAAGACTCTAAGGAAATGTAGTATTGAATTGCAAATTATTCTGAACGGGCTATCACGAAACTATCGGGATGCACCACTGAATTTATCAACTCCATCAGGAGATGGATTACATTTCAACCAGAATGACGCCCGGGGTTTTGAACCACCAATGCTTAAATCGGCCTTGCAAAGAGTCACAGCAAAGTTCGGATGGTATACCCGTTAGCCAAAGAATTTAATTCTGTTCCCAGAATGTGGGGAATGACGCCCAACGTTCGCCGCTTTAAGTAGTAGGGGGATTCAGGGAACGTCCGACCACAACTGAAGCTGGTTACTGCTGCCGATGATGAAGTTAAGAAAAAATGCTGATTGGCTCACGTCCGCTGACAACTGCTGCTGAATAATGGTTTGCCGATGATTGCTCCACCGTCTGCCCCTATTACTTAAAACGAGTGTCAGGCGAGGTTTTTCTTTCTTGTAGGTCTGGTCGATGAATTTCTAAGTGCTCGTCTCTTTTTATCCTTTTTAATCCATTCACTTATACGAATAAAATCTTGTTCAGTAGGTTGCCTTCCAGTTGTAGAAAAATCTATGTTTTTAGGTTCCTTTATCATACTTTAAAGTTACAGATATTTCTTAAAATATTGTTCAACTAATTTCGATGCTGATTTTGAATCAATTGCCATGAAATTACCAAAGAGAATATGAGCATTCAATGTTTTTTTATAATGTTCCATCAATTTAGTCTTACTCTCAAATGAAACGTATCCTTCATATCCTTTCTCGAATGACCACTTGCAAGCAAACGCAACAAGGTTTCCAGGAACACCTAAATAAACTTTCCTTTCGCCACGGTTGAATTTAGCACTTTCAATAAGTGGCATAAAAACATGATCATATCGGTCTTGTAAACTTATAAGCCCTTGAATTATATTAGGGTTTTCCAAAATAACGAGCTTATAAACCTTTCTATCTGCATATTTAGTTTCAGTTTTCCAGTCGAACTTCCAATCTTCCTTTTTAAGCTTTCTAATATCAGAAGAAGTCAGCTCAAGAATGTCAGTCTTAAAGCTATCTTTTGAAATTGCATTTTCTATAGAGCGAGTAAGTTTGTCTATTTCTATATTGAATGGTCTATGTTTTGTCATAATCCAAAGATAATATTTCCCCTATTTAATAATTTAAGTTGAAGTCTGTAATCTCGCCCAACTATAAAATAGCCGCAACACACAAATATCTCCAATCATGATTATTGGCTTCATGTGCAGCTTCCGGAATAATTTTTTTGTTTAAAACGGTTGTATTTAAAATGCCCCTGTTAACCAGTTGCTGTTTGGCTTCCTGTATGTAATCCTGTAATGCAGGTTGCTGCATCCATTGTTTTTGCGGAGGTTCATAACCAACCTTATCTTTTCGCCACACAATTTCATCGGGCAGTTTTTTATCCATTGCTTTCCTTAGCAGCCATTTTGTCCAGCCATCATGAATTTTATATTGTGCCGGTAAGGTAAATAAAAACTGCACCAGTTCATGATTTAAAAATGGTAATCTAACCTCTCTGCCATGTGCCATACTGTTTCTGTCGGCGAACCGCAACAACTCTTCCAGGCCAAGAGTACTGGTATTAAAATTCAGGATATCGTTGAGTTTGGTGATAATGGGTTTATGGATGCCTTCCCATTCTCTGCCCCTGAGTGAATGTACAAAATCGCTGTTGATATCTGATTGTGTAACTGCTTTTTTATACTCTCTTTTCTCAAGCCACAATGCAGTGTGTGGTGCAAAAAAAGCTGCCACATAATTATTAAGATTCCAGGAATAAGTGATGTTGTTTTTCCTGAATATCTTTTGTTCTTTGGCAGCGGTGCCAAATTTAAACCGGCTAACCAGTTGCTGTAAATACCAGTGAATATATTTGTGATAGCCTGCAAGGGTTTCATCAGCACCCTGGCCGTCTAACAACACTTTAACTTCGTGTTGTTTTGCCAAACCAAAAACTTTGTATTGTGCATATATGCTGCTCGATGGGAATGGCTCTTCCTGATGATAGCAAATGGTTTCAAAATCTTTTATCAATCCGTCAACCGTTGGAGTAACCTGAAAATTTTGAAT
>CALMND010000104.1 GCA_937868565.1 uncultured Bacteroidota bacterium
CACTCGTTTGTTCTTTTATCTCAATTTTATTTTTGCCTGGAATTAAATGTTTTTGCAAAATTATTTGTCCTAAAGTGTTTACTATTATAACATCGGTTTCCGTTAGAGATTCGATTGTAAAATTTCCGTTGTTGGGATTGGGGTATATTTCCGTAACACTTTTAGCTTCTGTACTTTTATTTATACCAGTGCATACAACAACACTTAATGTTGCCGCTGCAATATTTTTACAACCATTTGCATCAGTTCCGGTAACGCTATAAGTGTTTCCTAAAGTACCAGTCGGCGTTACGATAAGCGATGGATTAGTTGTAAAATCACTTAACCAAAAATAAGTGTTTGCTCCACCTGCCGTTATAATGCAACTTTCACCTAAACAAACAATACTTCTATCTGGAGTAGCCGTAACAGACGGACTTTGGTGAACGAAGACAGTAACATGACCCGAACCCTTGCATCCATTTGCTCCGTAAGCCTGAACAGTATATACTGTGGTGTTTGCACTAAGGGTTACAGTTGTACTTGCAGTAAGCGCACCCGTACTCCAGGTATAAGTACCAGCAACGGCCGAAGCGGAAGAAATGCTTACAGTACCTCCGGGGCAAACAGAAGCTGAGGCTGGAAAAGTAGCAGGCGTATAGGAAATAACCGTAACCGTTGCTGTTTTATTTGCAGTACAACCATTAATATCCGTCCCTGTAACAGTATAAATTATACTTGCCGAAGGAACTATAGTAAGCACAGGGCTTGCAATAGTGCCAGCTCCCGTGTTCCAATTATAGGTATTACCACCGGAAGCTGTAAAAGAAACAGTATCACCCAAACAAGGTTTTACCGTAGGATTAGAAACCGCAAGTGTTGAGAAATTAATGACTGAAATAAATACGGGATTACTGGTTATGTTGCAACCGGAAACTCCGTTTCCGCCGATTACACTATAATTACTTGTAATAGTAGGATTTACAACAGTTATTGATCCTGTTGTACCATTGCTCCAAGTGTAATTAGGTGCGCCTGTAGCTGTAAATATCACAGAAGCACCCGGACAAATATTATTGGTATTACTTGCTGGAGTAATAACCAAAGAAGCTACCTGTACAGATATTGTTTTCACTGCGGGACAAACAGTGCCGACCACTGCGGCTGTGACCGTGTAAATAGTATTAAAAGTAGGAGTAACAACAATACTGGAGCCATTTGCAGCTCCTACGTTCCAGGTATAGGTAGCGGCACCTGAGGCCACAAGAGTTGCAGAAGCGCCACAATTTATGGTTTGCGAAGGAGCCGAAATAATCAAGGATGAACTCCTTTTTAATTGGGTAATTCGACACACCATATCTGTTCCACAAGCTGCATTTAAATTTACATGGACATAATAATTTCCTGCAACAGTTGCTGTCCACGTTAGCGGAGTGGGCCCTGAAGCCATCACTGGGCCATTAGGAACACCTTGTCGAATGGTAAAAAAATCGGTGCCCACTGAACTGATTGAGGTGAAGATACCACCTCCTGGTACCCCAGTAATTGTTGCAAATTCTCCTGCATAATTACAGCTTTCTACAACAATTGTTGTTCCGCAGGCCACTGGCGCAACTGCACTTCCAAATGAGAAACCATTGTTACATTGTGACTTTAAATTTCGTATTGAAATGCATATCATTAATATAAGTAGTAGTTTTTTCATATTTTATTGGTTTTTGTATTAAATTATGTTTTGTGTGTTTTTTTAATAAATAATTATTCAGTTATGATAAGTTTTTTGCTTTCGCCCTTGTGTGATAGCAGGTAAACACCTGGCTTTAAATTGTTTGTATAATAGATGCCCTCCTCATTTAGTTTGGCTTTCACAACTAATGCTCCACTTACATTGTAAATAAACAATTCGGAGTTTGCTTTTCCATGAACGTTAGCCGAGCCACCAGAGGGATTGGGAAAAACAGACAAATTATTTTCTGCAACTAATGCGCTATCCATCAAGCCCGTAGAATTTACTCCAGCATACACTTTCCAATAAGCAGCAGAACCAGGAGAAAAAACAGTAACGTTTGTGCCTTGCAACTGAGCCGGAACAAATAAATCAACAGCATTATCCCCATTCATATCGGCAACAGCCCAACTTTGAGAACCAATGTCGTCAGCCGGAGATGCGGCATTTGCAGTAGCCATAAACCCATAATTTTTATTTCCAGATAATTTACCACCACCCGGCAAACTCCAATTGGTAGTGGTTGTTGTAAAACCAGCACCGTTATTAAAAAATACTTTCCAGTATTGACCCATACCCGGCGAAAAACAAGTAACATTAGGTCCCTGCAACTGAGCTGTAATTAATAAATCCGTTTTATTATCCGCATTAATATCCAATAAAGTCCAGGACTGCGAACCAATATCATCCGCTCCCGAAGCAAAACCGGCAATGCTATTAAAACCAAAAACGTTATTCGTACTTAATTTACCACCCGAAGGCAGAGCCCAGTTAGAAGCAGAGGCGGTAAAGCCATTACCATTATTAAAAAAAACTTTCCAATATTGAGAACTGTTGGGTGAAAAAGAAGTAACATCTGTGCCCTGTAACTGAGCATACACCACAAGATCCGATTTTTTGTCTCCATTTATGTCTAACAATGCCCATGATTGAGAACCATTGTCATCAGCCGGGCTAGCTGCATTTGAAAAATTATTAAAACCATAATTGGTATTACCCAAAAGTTTGCCGCCGGATGGCAAGCTCCAATTACTTGCAGTTGTAGAAAATCCAGAACCATTATTCAAATAAACTTTCCAAAATTGCGAAGATGCCGGAGAAAAAGAAGTAACATTGGTACCTTGAAGTTGAGCAGCAACAATCAAATCGGGTTTATTATCCCCGTCAATATCGGAAACTCCCCAGGATTGGGAACCTTGATCATCAGCTACTGATGCAAAACCACCCGAACCGTTATAACCAAAAGAGATGTTTCCAGTAAATTTACCACCGGTGGGTATAGCCCAATTAGTTGCAGTAGTAGCAAAGCCGCTTCCGCTATTAAGATAAACTTTCCAAAACGGCGAAGAACCAGGCGAAAAACAGGTAACATTTGTGCCTTGCAATTGTGCAGTAACTACCAAATCAGGATTAGAATCCGCATTCATATCCATAAGTGCCCAGGTTTGCGAACCTATGTCCTGTCCGCTAAAAGCAGTACCAGATAAATTATCAAAACCATAAGCAACATTATTGCTTAATTTACCACCAGTAGGTAAAACCCAATTTGTCGAAGCAATTGAAAAGCCGGTTCCAGAATTTAAAAAAACCTTCCAGTAAGGACTGTTTCCAGGAGAAAAACACGTTACATTAGTACCCTGAAGCTGAGCCGTTACAACCAAATCAGGTTTTTTATCGCCATTCATATCAATAAACGACCAGGTTTGTGAGCCTAGGTTTTCAGCGGGATTTGCACCACCACTCGCACTATTAAAACCAAAATTTGTATTGGAAGATAATTTGCCACCGGCTGGTATTGCCCATGTGCTGGGCGAACCGGGAAAGCCTTGTCCTAAACTAATTAATGATATTGAAATAAACAGGTATAGTATGTGTTTTATCATGAGGGCATTTTTAAATGGATACATTTTATAACTATAACAAAATATAAGATTAGAAGGCATTTTAAAAATATCTTTGTTTCTAATGAACAATACTTTTTTAAAGAGGCCTTTCAGTAACTTAAGTAAGATTTAAGCCACAATAAAGTTTAACCTTCTAAAAAGACTAGTTTTTAACAATTAAAAAGCAAAATTCTTTTGAACTTAACCAACTATTGTAGTGCCAATTTTACAGTTCTATTTTGTGACTATTAAAATTTTTACAAACGTACAATTCCAATTAGTTTTTTAATGAGTTAATTTCCCAACGTAGCTTTTGAGTTTCCCAACGCTGCTTTTAGGTTTACTAACGTTATTATTGACTAGCTATTATTCGTTAGTAAGTTTAATTGTTTTGTTATTTTTATAAAACCGCACAAAATGAATCCCATCAGTCTCTCCCCACAATTCTATTTTATTTTTGCCTTCGATTAAATGTTTTTGCAAAATTATTTGCCCTAAAGTGTTCACTATTATAACATCGGTTTCCGTTAGTGTTTCAATGGTGAATTCACCGTTGTTAGGGTTAGGGTACACCTCGACTCCGCTCGGTGTGACCATGCTCGATGCAATCAGATTGGTGCAGGGACTCACGTTTTGAGTAATGACATTGGTTTTGGTGCAACCGTTTAAGCCTGTTCCCGTAACAGTGTAGGTTGTACTTGTAGAAGGATTTATACCTACAGTGTTTGAACTACTCCCATTGCTCCAACTGTATGTATTTGCACCACTCACGCTTAATATGGCAGTTTCTTTAGCGCAAATTACCGAACGACTAGTTGTTAGAGTTAAAGTCGGTGAAGGTAAAATAGTTATTGTAGCAAAACTTGTACTGTTAAAGGTGCAATTTCCATTGTTACCCGTTACAGTATAAACAGTTGTGGAAGCATGATTAACACTAATGCTTTGTCCGGTTAAGTTACCCGGACTCCAGGTATAATTTGTTGCTCCGGAAACATTAAGTGTCGCGGTTTTGCCCTGACAAATAGTTGCTGAGTTAACAGAAATTGGTGTGGCAGTTCCGGTTAATTGAATTTGAAAATTGTCTTCTCTTACAGTGAATGGGATAGCATTGTTATTAATAGCAAAAGTTATGTAATTAAATCCGTTTATGTTGGTATAAATTGAAGGTGAAAGTACGCTACCAGAGGTAAATGGCCAGTTCACATTCGTGCTGAATTGGTCTACGCCACTTATTTGTGCACCCGCACCGCTTGCTATAAAATCCCAATTATGTTTAGCTACCCGCCATGCGGGACCCTGATTAACAAATGAAACGTCGGGCATAACAGTTAAGCTGCAGACGTAGCCTTGGCTACCATAATTAAAAGGTGTTATAATTTCTCCCGGACAAATACTAAAACTAAATTGTTGGCAAACGCTCATTCCCCAACCAGTTAAAACGCCAGTTTGCCCGTACAAGTTTTTAAGAAAAAGAGAAAATAAAATAAGTGAGAGGGTGTATATTTTTTTCATGTTTGTTTACGGAGTAGTTATTTTATTTATCGTTATAATTTTTTCAAATATTCTTGAAGATAAAGAAATTTTAAGCCCGAATTTTTAAAACTTTAAAAAGGCTGCCCAAAGGACAGCCTTTTATTTATGCTGATGGGTTCTTATTTACTTATCAGCAACAATCATTTTTTTTAGCATCTACCATTATTCTTTAATCATTTTTTTACTATCGATGGTTTTGCCATCAATAATTAAGGAATACGAGTAAGCTCCGTTTGTTAAATCATTAGCAAAAACGGTTAGGCTACCCGCGCCTTTTTCTGTAATGTTAATGACTTTGATTGCTTTTCCATCATTAGTGGTAAATATTATTTGGGCTTTACTAAAATCGTTTGGAATATTGTAAGTAATCACGGTACTTTCAGCAAAAGGATTTGGAACGTTTTGGTCAAGAACTAAAACATTCTTATCGCTTAAACTAACGGCAGTTGAATTCATCCCAGTTGTTTTATTAGTTGAACTACTGGCTAAAGATTGAACCAAAGCTTTTAATTCATTTATTTGTTGTTGTTGTTCATTCATTCCGGCAACTAAAATGGGCACTAGCTCTATGTAATTTACTGATTTAAATTTAGTCATCTCCGGTTTAGTTTTATCGTTATTAGTATAAGCTGTAAGAATACTTGTTTCTCTAACTAGCTCGGGTAAAACTTCTTCTAATTCTTGCGCAATAACACCATATTGCAATCTATCATCTTCAATATTTAGGGCTTTATAATTCGACTTATCGTAGAAGTAAGTTTTTGGTTTAATTTTTTGAAGTATTTCCATTGCCGACTTCAAGTCTTTTACTTCTTTTTTAATTCTTTTATCTGAAGGGCTCCACGGACCATTGGTTATAACACCAGCACCATTAACAGTTACATCTCCCACAAAATAGCCCGCCCAGTTTGTTCCATTACCGCTTGCTGTGCCGTAAACGCCAAAGTTCGTTGAGCCGACCCCGCTGGGACCTGCTTCACCATACACGCCATAGTTATGTGAGTTGCCCCCATCTGCATAGCCATGTACACCATAATTAATAGAATTATTACCTTGTCCATTGGATTTAACACCATAATTAACGGCGCCACCACCTGCTCCTGACCATGTTCCATAAGTCGTGGAATTGGGGAATATTCCACCAGTGGCCGAGTTATTTGCTCCCATATTCTCAACAGGGTTATTGCCTGCAAACCCTTGAACACCAATACTTAATATGGAATTAGGCCCGGTTGCGTTGTTGGAACCAAAATAACCTCCGATGCTTTGCACTGCTCCATCTGCAGTGCTACGCACCCCGTATACATTACCATTACCACCAGTTGCAGCAATGTTTGCGCCATATACGGCGCCTGTACCAAATCCGTCTGAAGTCAAAATATCAATACCATAAGTAGAGCCTGTAGCCCCAGAGGTTCTTGAAGTAACTATTCTAGCTCCTTTTTGAATCCCTCTTCCAGTTGATTCAATGTATGCTCCCATATTCATTGGTGCGAATAAAGAAGGGGATTTATCTTGTGCTAAACAATAAAGACTATTATTATATGTTGTAGCGTCTACATTCGAGAAACAACTTATTCCTTTAGACCAAGTTGGCGATCCTGAGCCAGAAGCACTTTGTTCTACAACGAGTCTTGCACTATTGCTTATAAATTGCCCACCAAGCTGGAAGACATCATTAGTTTGATTACCTGAAAAAAAGATTCCGTTATTATTTTGTGGTATCTGTCTGTTACTTAGTAATTGAGCTGAAGCAGCTGAACCGTACAAACCCCCTAATACAGCATTACCACCTGAAACGGACAAGCCGTTATTCGCGCCCAACAAACCACCACCTACACCTGCGGGAACTAGAATAACATCTCCCGTGGCACTTAGTCCTAAAACCCCCGAGCCAGGATTTGTTAAAAGCGGTGAACTACTAGTTAAGTTAGTGAATTTTAATCCACTTTGGTTTGCTACACCAGAAGTTACCTGCAATAGTTGAGAATGCCCCATACTTACTAAAGCTAAGAAGCTTCCTAAAATTATTTTTTTTGTTTTCATGATTTTTAGTTTTTAGTTAAATGAATTTTTTAGTAGCTATTACGTTAACGTGCAACTAAGTTACTAGATTACCATACTTTAAAACCGGCCAATTTACCAACGCTCGAAACCGTTTGCCTAACGTAGGGAATTTATGTATGAACGTTATCGGATTTATGATTTTTGTGTTGTGCTACAGTTCAGAGTAGGTGGTATTGAGAGTAGTTAACTCAAAGTTTCGTAAGATACTCTACCAGTTCATCTTTTTTGCGGGAAGATAAAGGCAAATTAGTTCCATCTTTTAAAATCACTTTACCTCCATCGGTTTTTTCAAATTGTTTCAGATAATCTAAATTCAAAAGAAAGGATTTATGGATGCGAAAAAAATCATAAGCACTAAACATTTCCTCGTAATCGCCTAGGTTATGAGACACTACGATTTTGCTCTGATCCGAAAGATAAAAAGTGGTGTAGCTTCTTTCGGCTTCACAATACTTTATATCGTGAAGGTTAACCACGTGCATTTTGTCTGTTGTTTTAAGAACTACCTTTTTCGAGGCCTTGGAGGTATTTTCTAGGTTGTGAAGAAAAGACTCAATTTTAAGCGTGGTTTTTCTATGGTCAATAGCTTCATTTGCTTTTTCTAAAGCTTCTAATAAATTTTTAAGATTTACCGGTTTCAGCAAATAGTCGAGTGCCGCAAAGCGGAAAGCCTGAATGGCATATCCCTGATAAGCAGTAATAAAAATAATTTTAAAATTGGGTTTGGGATAATGTTTAAAAATATCGAAACCATTTTCGTTTCCTATTTCTATATCTAGGAATAAAACATCGGGTTGATGTTGGTCGATAGCTGTTAGAGCTTCAGCAAGACTGGCACAGGCCTGACAAAGTTTTACATGTGGAGCGTAATCTGCTAATATTTGACTCAGCGCTTCCCGCACATTTTTTTCATCGTCAACTAATATCAATTTTAACATAGTATTTTTCGTAAAGTTAGAAGAAATTTAATTGACATTAAACCGACATAGTTAAAGGAATGGTAAAGCTAATCTTAACACCTTTTCTTTCTGTTTGCAAAGGAAAAGCTTCGTTAATTTTAAATTCCGTCTTTTTCTTTGATTTTTTGTTCATCAGGGTTACACGCTCTTTGGTAATCTCCATAGCTAAAGACTGGTGTTTTTTTCCCGGCGAACCACTTGAACCCATGCCATGACCGTTGTCAATAATTTCCATTAACAAAAAATCATTTTTTATGGTATAAAAAACGTCGATTTTACCGTCGTTTTCAATGTTATACATACCATGTTCTACTGCGTTTTCAATAAAAGGTTGCGAAAGCATGGGTGCTATAAGAGTATTTTCAATATCAATAGCATCGTCCACATGAATGGCATATTCAAAACGCTCGGTAAAACGTAATTTTTGCAGCAGTAAATAATTTTCGAGCAAGCTGATTTCTTTTTTAAGAGGGATAGATTCCATTCTGGAATTTTCCAACACATTTCGGGTAATATCGGCAAAGGAGCTTAAATACATAAAGGCTTCTTTTTTCTCGTTTTTCATGATGAAATTTTGAATGGCCTGTAGCGAATTAAAAATAAAGTGAGGATTCATTTGGGAACGTAATAATTTTTGTTCCAAGTCCGAACTTTGCTGTTGGGCTTTTAGTTTATTTTGCCGCAAAAACAAATAACCAAAAAGTAACAGCAACAGCACTACGATAATAAGTCCAACCATTAAATATTTATTCTGACTAAGCTGCAAAGATTGTATTTGATTTTGCTGAGCCAATAATTTATTTTCGCTTTCTTTTTTATCGAGGTTGTAGTTAAATTCTTTTTCGAGGGCTTGTTTTTGGTTGTCGACACTTTCAAGACTGTCTTTTGCTCTAACAGATACTTCGTAATATTTTAGTGCTTCTTTGTAATTGCCTTCGGCCTCATAAATCTTTTTAAGAATAATTGTTAAATCAGGTATTTGCAGTTTAAAGTCAATTGTTTGTAAAAGCTTGTAAGCTTCCAGGGCTGTTTTTTTAGCTTTCACATTTTCATTTATTTCAAAATAAATACGCGCTAATGTTAATAAATCACCTATTATTGCACCTTTATCATTTATTCTTATGGCCAAATTATAAGCAACTTGTGCATATTTTAGTGCTGAATCATTTTGCTTTTTTAACATATGTGCTGCAGCGATAGAGTTTATTATTTCATTTGCGTCAGCATTCTCTGGTAAAAATCTTAAGTAATTTTTACACTCCAGATAGTATTTTGTTGTTAAATCATATTTATTAATTGCATTATAATCTGTACCAAGACCAATCAACGACAGCGCTACTCCACAATAATCTTTAATTTCTTTATTAATTTTCAAGCATTTCGAGTGAATTTTGATTGCATTATCAATTTCTCCGAGTGAAAAGTAACATGAAGCGATAAGTTCATAAAACGCAACTATGTTTTTTTTATCTTCAATTTCCTCTGCAATCTTTAAACCTTTGTAACTAAATTCCAAAGTATTTTTCTTGTCATATTCATTACTATAAGCGGCTGCAAGATTATTATAGTACCAAATTAACTGTGATTGATAATGATATTTTTCAGCTATCACTAAACCTTTATGTAAGTATTCTCTCATTTTTGGCAGATTAAGTTCCTTACTATATATAACGTATATCTGGGAAAAGCAGTTTAATTCAATTTTTGGAACGTTGATTCTTCTCGCTTTGACTCCGAGGCTATCCCAAAAAGAAGGTCGTGAAATTTCATATCTCGTTGCTATTTTATAATTCAGCTTAATCTTATCCGTATCATGCTTCGCCATTTTTAACTCCCTCTTCAGCGAATCCACCTCCCTTTTCACTTGTGGGCTAAGCTCTTGAGCAAGGGATAAAGATTTGGAAAGAAAGAAGAAAAAAAGCAGAAGATAAATGGATTTTAATTGCATAAAATGTGGTTTAAAATAGTATTTAAAAAAGGGAGATTTTTTCAAATGTATAAAAATTAATAATCTCTTTTTTGTGTTTTTTAATTTAGGAAAGATAGATAATTTGTCCTCTCTGTGTCACCGTGTCTCCTCACCCCTGTGTTGAAAAAAGCACAGAGACACAAGGGCGCGGAGTCAAGGAGGTTAAAACACAAGGTTATAGAACGCTCCTGCCTGCCGGCGAGGCAGGGATAAAGCAAATTTTTATGATTGACGCAGATCAGATGGATAGTCGGATTCACAGATTTAGTTAGATAGAAATCTATAGAGCTTGGCTCATTTCGCTCCCACTTACCAGTCCTAGCTCAGACGCTTCCCTCCAGTAAAAGATAGGTTGGTCGGCGGGACTTCGCGGTTGGCTTTCGGGACTCTTCCATTTTCCATTCTCCGTCTTCCATCCTTCCAATGAATCACTTTCTGTTATCAATATAAATATTGCCTTCGCGCCAATAATCAACAGCCGTGTAATAGGCGTCTCTGTAAAACTGTGAGCGCTCCAGCATGTAGTCATTATCACTCAAAGGATTCTGCACTTTATTAAAAATGAATCGCAGCGTGCCTGGATTTGCTTCGTTACCGTATACCCAAATTTCGTCGTGCTTACTTTTGTATATGTTGCCCGGTGGACCAAACACAATAAACACCATGCCTCTGTCCGTTTTCCAGCCTTCAACATAACTGCTATAATATTTGTTAGCTTCTTTCACTCGTCCATAATATCTTTTTAAAAGTTCACGGGCTCTTTCGTTACTACCTCCAAGTGTTAACCAGAATTTATCAATAGCTGCTTTTTTTTCAGGAGATTCTTTGCAACTTTCAAACTCCCCCTGATTCATAATATAGCGCGTGCAATTAATCATTTCTTCACTGTTGCTCACACCGGGGAAAGTTTTGTCGTACGTGAAAAGTGTTAGTCCCTCTTTACTTTTTTGATCTGCCCTAACGTGGTAAAAGCCCTTGGATGGCATCGTTAGCATAAACTGATTCGTACTCAGATTCAAATTAAAGACACTATCGGGTTTGTATTTTGTTTCCTCTTCTTTTCTGGTTGAAAAGGGCGGGGCCGCAGGACCAGACTCTTTTAGGAAGCAATCCACGGTTACTTGTTTAATGGCAGAACTCGAAAACTTTATCAAAACTCTTTCATCTTTTAGAAAATTATTTTTAAAGGCAACCGTGTCACGAAGTGTTACCAGGAAATTTTGATCGCTATAAACGGATTGTTTGTAAATATTAAGACTACTGGTGTATTTCGTTCTTCTGTTAACATCAAATGCTTCCAACTCCAGGTAATAATTACCGGTTTTTGCTTTTAAATTAAATTGCGATAAAAGGGATTTCATTTTCACTTGTTCGCCCTCAACCCTGTCGTAAACATAAAAAGAACTACTGTCTAATATTTTACGGGAGTTGGGCTCTGCAAGTAGTTTATAAAAAATTCTTAATTCCGCGAAAAAAGCCAAGGTAGTATCTGGGCGCTTGTACAAAAGATTTTCATTTTTTATTTCGAGATGTACGGTTGTTACACTGTCATTTAAGTGATAGGCAACTACGTTTAGTTCCAGTAAGTCATTTTCAGGGTTATTTGAACTTTTCGTAGGGCGTGTTGTGTATAGCTCTTTAGATTTACAAGCCCATAAATTTAAACATGTTAGTACGAGAAGAGAGTATTTTAAAAAAGCGTTCAATCAACCAAATTTAATTAAAAAACCTATCTTTGTTAAAAGTGAAATTAAATTTTAATATTTGGGGAACAATAGGATTAATTGTTTTGCTCCTTTTGGGTTTCGTGTTTTTTAAAATTGTTATTTATTTAGGAATTTCTATAGTACTGTTTTTAGTAGGATATCCGGTTACCTATCGGCTTGAGAAAATTAAGATTGGCAAATTCAGAATCCCGAATGCCTTAGCAGCGCTCCTGACGATTGTTTTTTTGGTGGGAGTTGTCTTAGGTTTATTTTTTATTATTTTGCCACCGCTGATTGCGGAAATCGGGTATCTATCTGATCTTAATTTTTTTGATGTGATGCATAATATTCTCAATCAATACCCTTCTTTGAAATCCACCCTGCATCGCTTTGGGAATGAAGAGGAACTTGAACGAAGTATTTCGACGCAGCTAAACAAGTATGTTAATGCCAATAATGTTAGTGAGATTCTCAACCACGCCCTTGGTTATTTTGGTTCAACACTTGGGGGTACTCTTTGTGTTTTATTTATCACTTTTTTTCTATTAAAAGACGAGAAAATTGTGAAAGAAAGTATTATGGTTATTTGGCCCTCAGGTAAGGAGAAGGAAGCAGGAGAAATAATAAGGACTAGCAAAAGAATGTTAAGCAAGTATTTTGCTGGTTTGTTTTTGGATATGCTGATAGTTGGACTTTCGGCTTTAATGGTGCTCTGGATGATGGGAATAAAAAACGCGTTGATTATAGCATTTTGCGCAGGTGTCTTAAATATTATCCCCTATATAGGCTCGGTCATTACAATGAGCGTAGCTATCATTTTGGGTGTTAGCAGTTGTATAAGTACGGGGAGTTATGAACTGATTGCCCCGACCATCGATAAGATATTTTTTGGTTTGCTCACTATCAATTTGTTGGATGCTTTTATTCTACAGCCGCTTATTTTTTCTAATTCGGTGCGAGCGCATCCACTGGAAATATTTATAGTCACGCTCATGGCCGGAGCCATAGGCGGTATTTTTGGAATGGTGATCGCTCTACCTACTTATACGTTGATAAGAATTATCGCTAAAGAATTTCTAACGCATCTGAAATTTTTTAAGAAAATTTCAGATGCCATTTCTGAATAATCATGCAAAACGCAATTGGTTTCTTAAAAGCGCTTAAATCAAACAATAACAAAGAATGGTTTGAAAAAAACAAAGCCAATTACCTTGCCTCAAAGGAAGAATTTGAAGTTTTGATTGATAAATTAATTAAGGGCATTGGTAAATTTGATAAAAAAATTAGTCCG
>CALMND010000105.1 GCA_937868565.1 uncultured Bacteroidota bacterium
GTTAAAATAATAGACGATATCAGATTATTCCACAAAACTATCAGGTGGAAAGTTTCTAAAAAAATTAAAAATAAATTGAAAGCTTACTAAAAAATTTTACCTTCGCAAACAAATAATACATATGAAAAAAATTATACTACCGATGTTATTGCTGATTTTTGGCCTTAGTTCGTGTTTAAAAGAAAGAACCTGCACCTGTAAGGACTCTTCTGGCACTGTAATTTCGAAAACATCAACAAAAACAAACAGCAAATCTTCAATAGAGAGCTTTGAAACAAATTGCAAAGCTAAACATACTGACACTAAAGTAAATGGCGTTGTTGTGTCTTCAATTCCTTGTGAATTAAGTTAAAAAGTAAATCAAATAGTAAATACACTTGAAACAAATCCCTTTTGTGATTTATCACAAAGTGGATAAAATAACAAACAAAAAAAATATGACTTATTTAGAAAAAGCAAAAGACATTTATAAAATGATTGGCGAAGGAAAAATGATGGACGCATTCGAAAAATATTATTCTGAAGATGTTTTCATGCAAGAGCTTGGCGAAGAACCAAGGTTAGGAAAAGCTGCTAATCGTAAGTACGAATTAGATTTTCTGGAAAGCGTAAAGGAAATTCACGGAGCCGGAATCACAGCTATGGCTTCTAATGAAGAAGATAAAGTTGTTTTTATAGAGAATTGGATGGATGTCTCGTTTAAATTTAATATTCGCATGAAAATAATTCAGGTGAATGTTCAAAACTGGGAAGGTGATCAAATCGTGAAGGAAGTATTCTACCACAAATAACCTTTTTTATTAATCTATGATGAAAAGCTGGTGGTATTTATATCACCAGCTTTTGTCATTGGCAAGTGCTCAAGCAAACTATTGCAGATTGTTGAAAAAACAAATTTTGTAGCACGAGTAATCCTGTTAATTTTAAGGAAAAACAGTACCATGAACGAAGCAAGACTTCATTTTAAAATTGCCGACTATTTAAATTTAAACTCAAAAGATGTCACAGCGACAATAAATTTGCTAGACGAGGGTGCTACTATTCCTTTTATATCTCGTTACCGGAAGGAAGTTACCGGAAGTTTAGATGAAGTTCAAATTATTCAGATTCGTGACGAAATAGAACGTTTGCGGGCATTGCAACAACGTCGAGAAAGCATTTTAAAGTCGATTGAATCGCAGGGGAAACTTAGTGAAGAACTAAAAGCCGAGATAGTCGCTGCTGAAACACTAAGTAAACTTGAGGACTTGTATTTGCCTTATAAACCCAGACGAAGAACCAAAGCCACGATTGCCCGCGAAAAAGGTCTGGAACCGCTTGCACAGCTGATATTAGAACAAAGAAGCAACGACGTTTTTACAGAAGCAGAAAAATATATTTCTGAAGAAAAAGAGGTTCCTTCCGTTTTAGACGCGCTTCAAGGTGCACGGGATATCATTGCAGAAACCGTCAGTGAAAATCCTTTGGTTCGTGAAACCATGCGTGAACTCTATAAAAAATCAGGGATTATTAAGAGTCGCATTATCAAAGGCAAAGAAGAAGCTGGTGAAAAATTCGAAGATTATTTTGAATGGGAAGAAAAACTGATGACTTGCCCAAGTCACCGCATGTTGGCCATGCGTCGAGGAGAAAAAGAAGATATTCTGATTTTGGATATTTTAGTAGATAGTGAAGAAGCTCTCCCCCTCATTCAACACAAAATAATAACCACGCGTGGAGAATGTGCTAATCAATTAAAGGAAGCTATAGAAGAAGGATACAAACGTTTGTTGCAACCCAGCATTGAAGCGGAGATGCGTCTGCTGACCAAACAGCAGGCAGAGGAAAAAGCCATTACTGTTTTTGCTGACAATTTGCGAGAACTATTATTGGCGTCTCCCTTGGGACAGAAAACAATTTTGGCTCTAGATCCCGGATTTAAATCAGGCTGCAAGGTGGTTGCCTTAAATAAGGAGGGGAAACTTTTAGAAGAAACCGTTATCTATCCTCATGAACCGCAAAGGAGACTGCACGAAGCAGAAATGATAGTATTGGCTTTCTGCCAAAGACATAATGTGGAAGCCATCGCTATTGGAAATGGAACAGCTTCAAGGGAGACAGAACAATTCATAAGGAACATTGATGTTTTACCCAAATCAATCCCAGTTATTGTGGTCAGTGAAGCAGGTGCTTCCGTATATTCTGCTTCAGATGTTGCCCGTGAGGAGTTTCCTGACAAGGATGTTACCGTAAGGGGTGCCGTATCCATTGGTAGGAGACTGGCCGACCCATTGGCCGAGTTAGTTAAAATTGATCCCAAATCCATTGGTGTTGGTCAGTACCAACACGATGTTGACCAAACGCATCTTAAAAACAAACTAGATGAAGTTGTTGGGAGTTGCGTAAACGCCATAGGCGTGGAGTTAAACACAGCGTCTAAACAATTGCTTTCTTATGTTTCCGGTATTGGCCCCGTATTGGCCCAGAATATTATTGACTATCGCAATGAAAAAGGAGCTTTTAGTTCCCGAAAAAAATTGTTAGAAGTACCACGCATGGGGGAAAAAGTATTTGAGCAATGTGCAGGTTTCTTGAGAATAAGAAATGGAATTCATCCTTTGGATAAAAGTTCTGTGCATCCTGAAAGCTATCATATCGTTGAAAAAATGGCGGTAGATTTAAATTGTACTATAGATGATTTGATTCAGGAAAAGGAACTACGCAAACGACTTAATTTAAACAATTACGTAACCGATACTGTTGGCTTACCCACTTTAAAAGATATTTTAAAAGAACTTGAAAAACCGGGACATGACCCCCGGAAAAATTTTGAAGTTTTTAGTTTTGATGAACATGTTCGGGAAATAAATGACCTACATGAAGGTATGCGCTTGCCCGGCATTGTAACCAATGTTACTAACTTTGGAGCCTTCGTAGATATTGGTGTACACCAAGACGGTTTGGTTCATATTTCGCAGTTAGCGGACGAATTCGTAGATGACCCAAATAAAATTGTGAAGGTGGGACAAAAAGTTTGGGTAAATGTTACCGAGGTGGATGCAAAACGTAAACGCATTGCCTTAACTATGAAAGGTGAGGTACAAACTCTAAAAACATCGAAATCAAAACTGGTTCCAAAAGAAGAGGAATATAACCCCAACGACTTAAACAGTGCATTAGCAGCATTAAAAAATAAGTTTAAAAAATAGTATGCATTTTGGACTCATCGGCAAAAGTTTGGAGCACTCGTTTTCGAAATCCTATTTTGAAACAAAATTTAAATCACTCCATTTAAATGACCATACCTATACTAATTTTCCGCTTAACGATATTCAGGATTTTCTTCCATTCATAAAAACTAATTTACAATTAAATGGTTTTAATGTAACCATCCCTTACAAAGAAAGTATTATTCTTTTTTTGAACGAGTTGAGTGAAGAAGCAAAAGAAATAGGAGCAGTCAACTGCATTAAAATTAACGATGGTAAATTAATTGGTTATAATACTGACGTGTACGGCTTTTCACAAAGCATTAAGCCCTTTTTGGATGCCAACCATGAAAGAGCCCTAATACTCGGAACAGGCGGAGCAAGCAAGGCCGTGGCTTTCGCTTTAAAAAAAATTGGAGTGGAAATATGTTTTGTGAGTTCGTTACAAAAACAAAAACCAAATACATTTCATTACTCAGAAATAAATTCCGCAGTAATGAATGCTTTTAAGTGTATCGTCAACACGACACCATTAGGCACATTTCCTAATATTGATGAGTGTCCTAATATACCTTACGAATTCATCAGCCCCGAACATTTAATATATGATTTGGTTTATAATCCCGAACAAACTCTGTTTCTGAAAAAAGCCAAAGAACACGGAGCCATCATAGTAAATGGTTTGAGCATGTTACAACTACAAGCGGAAAAAAGCTGGGAAATTTGGACGGGGGGAATTAAGATTTAGACCCAATCACAACATTATTAGAAGAGTTAGACAAAAATTAACTGGATAATAAAAGTTAGTTAAAAACGCCTCCGGTTATCAAAAAATGGGTAATAATTAATAGTTTAGACACCTAACAAAGACAAAACAGTGTGATAAATAAAATCGTTTTTTACTTCTCTATTCTTTTATTTATTTGTCAAACAACGATAACTTGTTATGGACTTCATTTAGTTCCCAAATCGGATACTACAAAATTTACTAATACGGGTTGGAAGCCAGGAGCGATAATTATTTCGCTCGGATTAGGTTTTCCTGTTCCAACTACGCAAAATTTTTCCTCCTACCTCTATTCAAAGTCACAATTAGAGTCAAATGCGGTTAAAGGATTTGGGCCGCTACATTTTAGAGGAGAATGGTTTGTCATTAGACGTTTTGGTTTAGGATTTTCGGTTAATTACAGTAGCTTGAGGGGACAAATAAAAAACTCAAATCCTCTCCAACCAGGCATCCAACATATTCAATATAGCAACTTAACTATACTTCCTCGTTTAAATTACCATTTCCTTTTCCGAAAAAAAGTAGATTTATATATTGGTTTGGGTTTCGGTTATTATCAGTCCTCCATAAAAATATCGGATAATCAAAAATTTAGTGATAAAAACGGGGCAACCTATTCCGGTATTGGTGGCTTTGAATCTGTGGTTGGAATCAGATACTTGGTAAAAGGTATCCTTGGCACATATCTGGAGGCCGGCTTAGGACTTTCGCTTTTACAAGCAGGAATCTGCGTGAATTTAAACCGCTGGTAAAGATTTATCCCTTCTTCAACAAAAACTCGTCCGTAAAATGCCCTTTTTGTTTTGGCTTAGAAAATTTTTCTGAATTATAATCTTTGGATTTATTTTTTGGAATGGATAACGATTGCCATTTATCTTCGACAAGCATCTTTCCAATAAACACAATCTGTCCCACATGATAAGGATAATGCGCCAGTTGACGATTAATGGCTTCCATCACGGTATGTCCCTGATTACGGATGTAAATAATTTGAGAAAGTTGCTCAGGTTTTAAAGAATTCAAGGTGCCAAATAAACATTTCCAGCCTTCTTCCCACTTCTCAATTAGCTTTTGCTTTGTTGTTATTTCATTTTCAAATTCTCCATCTCTATTTCGCCATTCTTTTTCTCCATCGGTTGTTAAAAAATCTGTCCAACGGCTAAGCATATTGCCATGCAGATGTTTCACAATAACAGCAATACTATTACTATCATCATTGTGCTTAAAAAGCAGTTGCTCATCGGTGAGCTGAGAAAAAGTTTTATCTCCCAATAATTTGTAGTAATCAAACTGCTTCTTAACACTCTCTAAAAAATCTAAATTCATATTCTCCATAAACAACTAATTTAAAACTATTAATATAAAACCATAGACTATGAGCCAATAACCACTAAGCTACCTCCCTTCAGCCTTCCACTTCCTATAACAATCCATTACTTTCGAATAGAGCTCCACTCCGTCGTGAGATATGATATAGTAATCATTTACATAGTAACAGTATTTTCTAAAAGCGAAATAATCAATTTTGTCGTCTTTGGTTAAACGTGTTAAAATTTCTCTACTCAATTTTTTTTGAACCTGTTCTTCAATCATCAAATCTTCAAAAATTTTAGCCAATTTTCTTATTTGTTTTCCTTCTTTACTATATCGCATGTACAAAGCACTAATCGGACTGGTCGCATAATCTATTTTTTGAATTTTACTTCTTTCAATAATATCATTCATATACTCACGCTCGTATGCTTTGAAAGCAAAAGTTGTCACATTTATCTGGCTTAAATTTATTGGCATTTGGGTCATTACTAATTTCACCTCGCCTTTTTGATTAGGCGTTAGTTTTTTCACTGGCACGTAAAGTTTTGCGAAACCCACAAAGGAGCAAATCAGCGTGTCTTGCAAACTTGTTGATAAAGCAAACCTTCCATCATTATCACTCATAGTCCCGTTCCCGTTACTTTTATTGATAATGTATACAAAGGGCATGACTGTAGAACTATCCTTTTCGAGAACAATTCCTCTGATAATCTGCTGGGCATTCAAACATCCAACAGACAAAGCCATTGAAACGAAAAGTATTTTCAGAATATTCAACAATCTAAATTAAAACTAAGAAATATATTTATAAACATACAGTTAATAATTTAACCTTTTTTAGGCTGAAGTATTTTTTCAAAACATCTGCAATAAGCGTATTTTAGTGTCTCTAATGGAAAATTTTATTGTATCGGCAAGGAAGTATAGACCTCAACTCTTTAACACAGTTGTTGGTCAAAGCCACATTACCAATACACTAAAAAATGCTATTGTAGCCAAACAATTGGCACAAGCCTATTTGTTCTGCGGGCCACGCGGTGTTGGAAAAACAACCTGCGCACGGATTTTTGCAAAAACAATTAACTGCACTAATATTTCTCAAAACGGTGAAGCGTGTGACACGTGCGAGTCTTGCCTTTCATTTAATAGCGGTGCCTCGCTTAATGTTTATGAGTTAGATGCTGCAAGTAATAATTCGGTAGAAGACATAAGGAATCTTGTAGATCAGGTAAGATTTGCGCCTCAGCTAGGAGAATACAAGGTATATATCATAGACGAGGTACACATGTTAAGCACCTCCGCTTTTAATGCCTTCTTAAAAACACTGGAAGAACCCCCTAAACATGCAAAATTTATTCTCGCGACTACCGAAAAACACAAGATAATTCCCACCATCCTGTCTCGTTGCCAAGTTTTTAATTTCAACCGGATTAAGACGGATGACATAAGTAACCACTTAGCTTTTATGGCTAAAAGTGAAGGTGTTACCTTTGAACCTGAAGCGCTGCATGTGATTGCGCAAAAGGCTGATGGAGGCTTAAGAGACGCGTGCTCAATTTTTGATCAAATGGTGGCTTTTACGGGCAACCATTTAAGCTACAAGTTAGTCGTAGAAAACTTAAATGTTTTAGATTACGATTATTACTTTAAAATCACGGATGCCTTTCTCGGTCAAAGGCTTCCCGATATTATGGTAACATTTGACGAGATTCTAAAAAAAGGTTTCGATACTCATAATTTTTTGATTGGATTGGGAGAGCATCTGCGCAATCTTTTGGTTAGTAAAGACGCTCAAACCATCCCTCTTTTGGAAGTTAGCGAGAGTTTAAAGAACAGATACGCGGAGCAATCACAGCTCTGTAGCTTAAATTTTCTCTTACGCGCCCTGGCTCTCATTAGTAAAACAGATGTGAATTACAAAAGCGCAAAAAATCAACGTCTCCTAATTGAAATGGCGCTTATGCAGTTGACTTTTTTGACCGCTTCCTCTGAAGCTGAAAAAAAAAAGGATGATTTAAATCCCTTTTTAGAAAACACTTCTGTTACATCAAAAACGCCGGCTAAAGAACCCAAAATTAGTGCCATCCAGGAGCCCGAACAGAAGTATGCGAGCAAACCCAGTGTTCCCTTCGAACAATTAAAAATAAAATCAGCCTTTAGTTTAAATGAAGTAAAAAAAATGCAACCAACATCCATTAAGGAAGTAAATCTTGCATTAACGGAGGTCCAGACTGAAAAAACAGAAGACATAGAAGTTAACCTTGAGGTCATTCAAGGCTTTTTAAAAAACTACGCTGAAACCAAACAGAAACATGGGCACAGACAAATTGCTACTATCTTCAACACGTCAGAGGTAAAATTTTCAAACAATACTATTTTCCTCGCAGTCAACAATGAAACCCAAAAAGAACAGCTTCTTGAAATAAAACAAAACTTTGTCGACGACATGAGAAAAAGTCTACAAAACAATTCCATATTGCTTGACATACAAATTTCGAAAAACGAAATACAGTCCAAGGTATATAAACCACTAGATGTTTTTTTGGCTATGTCGGAAAAAAACCCAGCCCTTCTTGAACTGAAAAAACGTTTTGATTTGGAAATTGACTATTAATTATTAAAAAACAAATATGATAAATTACCGACTACAGGTTTTCATTGCGAGTATTGCATTTTCAACAAATTTTTTCGGACAGGGCAAGCCTGGAAAATACATGGGAAATCCAATGCCTATGGTAGATACAAAAAGCGTTCTAAAATACGAATTCGCTAAAAATGACCCCATGAATACGCGGATTTATACCCTCAAAAATGGGTTAAAAGTATATCTTTCGGTATACAAAAATGCACCGCGAATTCAAACATACATAGCCATTAAAGCCGGCAGTAAAAACGATCCAGCAAGTGCCACCGGTTTAGCGCACTATTTAGAGCATATGCTTTTTAAGGGAACGGATGTCTACGGTACTAAAGATTTCAAAAAAGAAAATGAGGAAATTAAGAAAATTGAAAATTTGTATGAAGTGTACCGCAAGACTAAAGATGATAGCCAGAGAAAAAATATTTATCATCAAATAGACAGTATCAGTGGGGTTGCTTCCAAATACGCAATCGCTAACGAATATGACAAAATGCTTGCAGGCATTGGTGCCGATGGAACCAACGCTTTTACTTCGTTTGACCAAACTGTTTATGTAAATGATATACCCAGCAATCAGATTACGAATTGGCTAAAAATTGAATCGGAGCGCTTTCGAAAACCCGTTTTGCGTTTATTCCACACTGAATTGGAGGCCGTGTATGAAGAAAAAAATCGCGGACTGGATAATGACAATAACAAAGTTTGGGAAGCACTTTTCTCCGGTTTGTTTCAGAATCACACCTATGGTACGCAGACCACCATTGGCACTATCGACCATCTAAAAAACCCATCCATGCTGGAAATAAACAATTATTATAACAAATATTATGTACCAAACAACATGGCGATTATCTTGAGTGGTGACTTTGATCCTGATAAAACGTATTTGGAAATAGAGAAAGCCTTTGGTACGATGCAAGCAAAACCAATTGAACCATACGTGTTTAAACCCGAAGTTCCAATAACAAAAAAAATAACAAAGGAAATTCTTGGTCCAAATCCAGCCAGCGTTTATCTCGCCTGGCGCTTTGCAGGTGAAGGAACTCGCGAATCTGATTTATGCACAATGCTTTCGGGGATTTTGTATAATAACACCGCTGGTTTAATGGACATAAATTTAAATCAAGCCCAAAAAGTACTTTCAAGTGGGGCGCTTTTTTATCCGATAAAGGATTAT
>CALMND010000106.1 GCA_937868565.1 uncultured Bacteroidota bacterium
ATAACATCCCCTTCTTTAATGAATTTTTCAGGTAGAGGTGAGGCTTCGCAGTTAATACCATAAAGAGCAGCGCTTTGAAGCATGCGCTCAATAAAATAAACATCTTCCTGATGCACTTCTGGAAGGAGGCCATAGGTATCAAGCATAAACTTACTACCTAGGATATGGTCTATGTGCGCGTGCGTGAGTAATAAACGACCAGGCTTTAGTTTTTTAGTTAAAATGAAATCCTTTATTTCATTGTTTTCAGAGGACGTGTAATTTCCGGGGTCAATAATCAGGGTCTCCAGATTATCATTGTATAGCACATATGTATTTTCCTGAAAAGGGTTAAAGCAAAAAGATTTTAGGTATAACATTGTTAAGCGATTTTTTTTATGAACTCTAAATGCGTTGTATGGTTTTTTATCTGATTGAGACCTACATTTTTTCCGACAATCAGCTTCCCATAATTATGGTCTAAATTTAAAGCTTTTGACCCATTGTAGGTTATTGCTCGCAATAACTCGGATAGAGAAAATGTGCGGGAGTTTTTTAGAATGATATTAAGTTCATCTATAAGGTTTAATTGTGTATTGCTGGCCAGGCTATCTGTGCCTATGCAGTGATTCTTTTTGATGTTTTCAAAAAGAGTGTAATTTGGAAGACGTCCTTCTATGTATAGGTTAGCGCCCGGACAAAAACACCAATAAATATTTTTACCTCTTACGAATTTTACGTCCTCTAATTCAGTATAAGTATTATGCACCAGAATGGAGGGATTAGTGTTTAGGAATTTGGCGTAGTTTTTTAAGCTGGAAACCTTAGGAGCTTTAAACCAGCTGATATCAAGGTTCAAAAATCTATATAAATTGTAAAAACCATTCTCTTCAGCATGAAAAAAAAGTGTTTCGTCTTCGCTTTCCTGATTATGGATTGAGAAGGGAAGATTAGCCCTGTAATTAAAAGTAGAAATTCTCTTAATTAATTCAGTGGAAGCGCTGTACGGCGCATGAGGAGCAAGGCTTCCCGTCAGTTTTAACGTTTTAAGTTCTTCCAATAGCGTGTAACCCGTATTCAAAGTAGTTTCTGCTTGAACGGGGTTGAAGCCTACCAGTTCCACAAATGTGTGATAGTGTATAGCACTTTCGCTTTTAATTTTAAAACTTGTGTTCGAATTGCTAATATCGCCAACAGCAACAATTCCACTAGACCACATATCCGCATCCGCGATTTTGGCAGCATCGAAAATTTCTTCCTGTTTAAAGTTGTTTCTCTGAGTTATAACATGACGTGCAAAATTTGGCAAGCCTGTGCGTTGTGGAATTTTATTTTTAAGGTGACTTAGCTCTAAATGGCAGTGGGCATTAACAAAGCCGGGACTGACAATGCCGTCAAGAAACTCTATTTTGCCTTCAGCTATTTCATCTTTTCGAATAATTTCTTTAAGGATGTTTTCTTTATCTAGCACCAAAACACTGTTATTTGGAAGAAAATCTTCACCATCAAATACTTGTTGTGCACCTATGAAACGCATGGAGCAAAGTTAGTTAAATATCAACGGGAATGGTATCTTTACCTTCCAATTCATGGCGAAAAAAGATATACGCGCTCTTTCTCTGCAACAACTTACCGAAGTTTTTGAGGAAATAAAGCAGCCGGCTTTTCGCGCGAAACAAGTTTACGATTGGTTATGGGCGAAGGGGCTTGTTGATTTTTCCCAAATGTTAAACCTCTCTAAGGATTTGAGAAATTATCTGGAGGAAAACTTCACAATCAATGCAGTAAAAATTCACGAACTCCAGGTAAGCTCTGATAGAACGATTAAGTGTGCCATGCGTTTACACGATAACTATGTTGTGGAGAGCGTTTTGATTCCTCACCAAACGCGCATGACCGCTTGTATTTCCTCACAGGTGGGTTGCAGTCTTACTTGCAAATTTTGCGCAACCGGCAAACTTAAAAGAATGCGAAATTTAAACGCTGACGAAATTTTTGATCAGGTTGTTTTGGTGAAAAACACAGCCAACGAAAAATACAAGGCAGCGCTCACAAATATTGTTTATATGGGAATGGGCGAGCCTCTTTTAAATTACAATGAAGTGTTAAGTTCAGTTGAAAAAATCACCAGTCCCAAAGGTCTGGGTATGTCACCAAAACGGATAACAGTTTCTACGGCTGGCGTTTCAAAAATGATAGGCAAGTTGGGTGACGATGGAGTAAAATTTAATTTGGCCTTGTCTTTGCATGCGGCTAATGATGAAAAAAGAAATCAGATTATGCCTATCAATGAAAGTAATTCCTTGGAAAGTCTGGCTCAGTCATTAAATTATTTTACTCAGAAAACGGGTACTCGTCCTACTTTCGAATACATTGCTTTCAGAGATTTTAATGATTCGATAAAGGATGCACAGGAGTTAGTTGATTACTGTAAGAGGGTGAAGAGTAAAGTTAACATCATTGAATACAATACAATTGATAAAGGAGAATTGCGACAAACAACAAAAGAAAGATTATTGGCTTTTACCCAACACCTCGAAAATAATGGTGTAATTTGTAACGTTCGCCATAGTCGTGGAAAAGACATTGACGCCGCTTGCGGGCAATTAGCCAACAAAAATAAATTGGTTTCACCGGAATTGAAATGAAAAGTTTAAATTAGCTTTCTGTGTCAAAAACGATTGACGAAATAAAAAAACCGGTAGCTGAACACATGGCAGCCTTCGAAGAAAAATTCAAGGATGCGATGAAAAGCACGGTGCCCTTATTGGATAAAATAACGGGCTATATTGTAAAACGTAAGGGTAAACAAATTCGCCCGATGTTTGTGTTTCTTTCTGCTCAGGTCAGTGGACAAATAAACGACAGCACACACCGTGCCGCGGCTTTAATTGAATTACTGCATACTGCGACTTTGGTGCATGATGATGTGGTAGATGATAGCAACGAGCGAAGGGGATTTTTTAGTGTCAACGCTTTATGGAAAAATAAAATTGCGGTTTTAATTGGCGATTTTCTTTTATCAAAGGGCTTGCTTCTTTCTTTAGATAACAATGATTTTCACCTTTTAAAAATTGTGAGCACAGCCGTTCGCGAGATGAGTGAAGGAGAATTACTGCAAATTGAAAAGGCACGTCGTCTCGACATTTCCGAAGAAATATATTTTGAAATCATCACCAAGAAAACGGCTACACTGGTCGCAGCGTGTTGCGCTGCCGGAACTGCTTCAGTCAGTCAAAGCGAAAAGGCAATTGCTTTGGCTCACGAGTTCGGAATTTTAACCGGCATTGCTTTTCAAATTAAAGATGACTTGTTTGATTATGGAACGGAAGATAATATAGGAAAACCTACAGGTATTGACATTAAGGAAAAGAAAATGACCCTGCCTTTGATTTACGCGTTGAACAATAGTACCTGGTTGGAGAAAAGAAAAATGATAAACATTATCAAAAATCACAATGAAGAAAGTGAGCAGGTAAAAAAAGTAATTGATTTTGTGATTGAAAAAGGCGGAATTATGTATGCCAATAAAATGATGCAACACTACAAAGAGAAGGCTTTAAAAGTGTTGGCGCAATTGCCTGAAAACGCATCGCGACTAAGTTTGGAGAAATTATTAATTTATGCTATTGAGAGGAAAAAGTAATATGAGTAACTGGTTTTTAACATTGGGCTTTATTTGTAGTGTTTTTTTGATTTCCTGTTCTTCTGGAACAGATAAAAAGGATGTAACCGGAGAACAGAAATCGTTTAACGATTCTATTTCGAAATTAGAACAAAGGAAAAAAGCAGATTCGCTCAAGAAAAAAAATCCACTGCTAATTCTTCCACCAGACAGTATTTATACTGGAAGTTATGTAGACAAGTATCCTAACGGAATTACAAAGTTCACGGGCTTTTTTCGTTTTGGGCAAAGGCACGGGCAATGGGCCTCGTTTTATCCAAATGGCGTAATATGGAGCGAATTACATTACGACAAAGGCTTGCGGGAAGGCGCTAACAGAGCTTATTTTGAAACCGGTAAATTACGTTACGATGGTTTTTATAAAAACGACAAAAGAGATAGTATTTGGTGTTATTACGATAGCCTGGGTGTGCTGGCAAAAAAAGTAGTGTTTAAAAATGACAGGGTGCTGAAGGAGCTTCCAATCAAGTAAGTTCTTAGTTCAGACCAAATTAATCACTCTTTAAAAGTCAGCTTATTTGTATAAAATCATTACTTTCATTCTCAAATAAAAATTATGAGAAAGTTAAGTCTGACATCCTGTCTATTTTTTATTTTCTTAAAGCAGTCCGCACAACTCCCTTTTATTTATTTGAAGCCCAAACAATGCCAAGCGTTAGGCACTCTTGCAAAAAATGCCACCCTTTTTGTTGTTATCGAAAATGAAAAAAACCCTGATGATGCAGCACTTATTGAAGCCGTTAAAACGCATTGGAAAATAGGTGATGTGAAATACCTTTCAGGACTAGAGTTTTCAGAGAAATTTAATTCTAATACTCTGGATGAATCTAATCTGTATTTGTTCAACAATTTTACACGGCCGCTACGTCTAAACAGGACAAATATTCCCTTGTCAATTTACCAAGGATATTATTTAACGAATTCCCCTGTTAAATTAACCTATGTTAGAAAAAGTGCAAAGGCCCCACCTTATCTGCTTTTTTCTGCTGATGTATTGTACGATAGAAAAGGAATGCCAAACAGAGGATTTTATGCTTTAATGATTAAGAACTTTAATCACGATGTTTTGTTTTGCCAGGACGAAATCAACTTTATGTCAAAGAAAAGAAAGAAAAGAAAAAATGGAGTTTATTTTTTTAAGACAGACTCAATAAACGAGCGAACGGTTTTATTGGTGAAAGAGCAAACGCAAAAAAAAGAGAAAATAACCAAAGCTGGAGAAAAGAAAACAAGTAACGTGTCTGATAGAAAGGCAGGTATGGATACGGATAAATATACGGATTCCAAAAAAGCAATGGTTGTATTTCCTGAAGACATTGAATACGCAGTAAAAACAAACGACAGAAATATAATGCTCTATAACGGCGGGTGTTTGTATTCTGCCGGCGACGGCTCGGTGTATGCTACGGTCAGAAAGAGCCCATCGACTAGTTTCAGAGGTGTTTCAAATCTCATTTCCTTTGCAGTGGCGGTTGCAAGTATTGTCTATATAAGAAACCGCATAAAATAAGTCGAAGCAGCATGAAAGGTTTAAATGTCGCTGTCTTTTTGGTTTTAGTCAACACAGTTTTCTGCCAGGTATATCAGCCTATTATTTTTCCAGAGAAAGTAGACAAGAAGTATGTTTTTAATCCTTTAAAGGAACAGGAAAAATATATGAAGAAGGTTAAGAAAAGTATCCCCGGTAAATATCTGGAACAATACACCTTTAATCAAACATTTGGAAAAAGCGAATTATTTACCAATGGCGATATTTATTTGAGCTGGCCTGCTATGGAGACCTACGTTAATCAAATCCTGGATTCCATTATTCCTGGCAGTCTAACGAGTAAAAAAATAAGAGCTTATATTGGCCGAAGCAGTTCTATTAATGCATTTTGCCTGTATGACGGAACTATGATTGTAAATGTTGGTCTACTTGCTGAAGTGAAAAGTGAAGCAGCGTTGGCTTGTATCATGGGACACGAATTGGGACACTTTATAAAGAACCACCACCTCAATGATTTCAAGAAAAAAATAAAGAATGCTAATAAAGGTTTTGGCAATGATTTAAAAAACATGAGCCATTCTCAGGAAAATGAGTTGGAGTCGGACCAGGAGGGATTTGCGATTGCAAAAAGTGCGGGTTACGATATAGAAGAAGGCGGTAGTAATTTTGAATTGTTTATTC
Source organism: uncultured Bacteroidota bacterium (assembly GCA_937868565.1). GTDB lineage: Bacteria > Bacteroidota > Bacteroidia > B-17B0 > Aurantibacillaceae > Aurantibacillus. The sequence goes on from CALMND010000106.1 coordinate 5,835, forward strand.
GTGAGAAAGAATATTATGAAAAGCGTTATAAGAGTAGTCTGGCGAACACAGACTCCGTAACCATAACAACAAAGGCAGGAAAATACAAAGTTAATACTCTTGAAAAATTGCTGAGCACGCACCCTGATATGAAAGACAGAAAAGAAAAGCTGAATTTGTTCATCAAAGCGAATCCTCAAACAAAAAAAACTAAATTTAAAATAGACGAAGATTATTTTATGGGGTTACAGGCTCAGGCGCGTTTGGAGTGTATAGGTTTAATATTTAACAATAACGATTACCAGGAGTGTTTGGAAAGAGCTTTTATTTATCATTTGTTTACCCCTGGCGAATTAAGTTATTCCTATTACATTGCTGAGTCGGTAAGGAGGCTTTGCATTCTTGATTTTCGATTACGCAAGAGGGGCTTTTTATCGGAGAAGTTAGTGGAAGAAGGCTTTAGAGAAGGGGAGGGTATACTTCATGACCTCAAGTTTCTAATTCCGAATGCAGAAAAATACTCTCAAATTAATGCGAAAGATCTTGTGAGTAAGCAGCCACTTTTCGAGACATATAAGGAAGCGTTTTATTATTTCACAAACAGATTGTTAGATAAGAAGTACCAAGAGGCTCTTTTAATGCGCGCTTTATTTGAAAACAATCCCGATAAAATAAATGACAACGTGGATCAATATCTTGCCAGTCCGAATGCTAAACATAAAGACTATGCAGATAACTACCGTTCCAAAACATTAACCGAAAAAATTGCCACGAATACCAACGAAATAGTAATGATTCCCAAAGTCGAATTTTACCGCAACAGTGTTTTTAATGCTAAGTACACTTATGGCTCAACAGCCTATTATTATAAAAAATCTGAAATGATTGGAAAGGAAATGTCTAATGAGTTTGCTCAGGCCTTTAATGCCGAATGTCATGACGTTAAAACGATCTCATTGCCTCTAGCTGCTACTGAAAGTTTTAATACGAAGTATAAATACGAAACAATTTTGAATAGAACACTTTTAGCCAAGCGAGATGAAAATGAAGGGTATGACGTTGTGCATTACTATAAAAATCTGGAAGACGAAGATTACATCGGCAAAATAGATATTTTCCGGTTGGACCCTGAAGTTTGGGAGTTTTTTAATACTAATAAAGTTAACGCTATAACACACGCCAGTTATACGAGACACGTAAATTCAGCCGCAAAAAAATTGAGAATAATCTATCTGTTTATGGGTCCCGTTGGCTGGATTTTGGCTGCCGGAACAGCTATTAATTATAAAAAATTGGCGATGTTCAGCTATGATGCAAAATTAGGAACTTTATATTACGACTATAACGTAAAATCTCGCAGATTAAACGCTAAAAAAGCACTAAAAATGTTTCAATCTTTAAAGGAAGATAAGATAGAATACATTAAAGAGTATAACGAGAAGTATTGACGGGATTAATCGCTACAGATTTCGCAGATTTAAACGGAAAGATTAATTCAAATTAAGCTATTCTTAAGCCTTTAAAAACCCAAGAATCTTCTCCACGCTATCCTTAGCGTCACCATAAAGCATTTCTGAATTTGGTTTATAAAACAAAGGATTGTCCTCGCCCGAATAACCGGCCGACATGGAGCGTTTCATAATAATTACTTTTTCTGCTTTCCAGGCCTCAATTACCGGCATGCCGTAAATGGAACTGGCAGGATCGTCCTGAGCACTTGGATTCACCACGTCGTTGGCACCAATTACCATCACCACATCGGTATCAGGCATATCGTCGTTAATTTCGTCCATTTCCAAAACAATATCGTAAGGCACGTTGGCTTCGGCCAATAACACATTCATGTGACCCGGCAAACGACCCGCTACAGGGTGAATGGCAAAACGCACATTTTTACCAGCCTTGCGCAAAGTTTGTACCATGTCGTAAATAGGATATTGTGCTTTGGCAACGGCCATGCCGTAACCCGGAACAATTACCACCGATTTGGCTTCTTTTAATAATGCAGAAACCTCTTCGTGATTTAAGGAGGTTACCTCACCTTCCATTTTCTTGGCCTCTCCTTTAGAAGTAGGAGCATTACCAAAACCACCTAAAATTACCGAGAAGAAAGAACGGTTCATAGCCTCACACATGTGAATGGATAGAATGGCACCAGAGCTACCAACTAATGCGCCGGTTACAATTAACAAGTCGTTGCCCAACATAAAACCTGCTGCAGATGCTGCCCAGCCCGAATATGAATTAAGCATAGACACAACCACTGGCATGTCGCCACCACCAATGGCCATTACCAACATCACACCAATAAAAGATGCAATGGCAGTCATAATATACAAATGAATCAAGCCTTCGGTTCCTTCTTGCCCAGCAAACAAAACACCCAACACAATACAAATCAACAATAGTATAACGTTTACAGCATGTCTTCCGGGATACAATAATGCCTTACTTCTAACCTTGCCTTCGAGTTTTCCCCAAGCAATAATTGAACCGGTAAAAGTAATCGCTCCGATAAAAATACCAATGTACACTTCTGTTAAATGAATAGTATGTGCAGCACCTTGTAATGCATGCGTTTCTGGATCGAGGTAAGAACCAAAACCAACCAATACGGCAGCCAATCCAACAAAGCTGTGTAAGATAGCAACTAACTGAGGCATGGCGGTCATTTCTACTTTGCGCGCAAGCATTAATCCAATGGCCGAAGCAATGGCAATGGCTATTACAATGTACATTTGGCCTGCAACTCCTTCTCCTAAAACAGTGGCAAGTATGGCCACAATCATACCAACTATTCCGTAAAATACTCCGCGTTTTGCCGATTCCTGAGAGGATAATCCTCCTAAACTTAAAATAAACAGAATACTGGCAAATAGGTATGCTGCTGTTTGTATTTCTTTTGCGATAAACATAGTCTCTTTTTATTTTTTAAACATTTTCAACATACGGTGAGTTACCACGAATCCACCCACAATATTTATGCTGGCTACTAAAATGGCAACAAATGCCAGAATGGTCATCGGGCTTTTAATATCGTCGGTTGTTTGTAACAAGCCTCCAACTACAATAATTCCACTAATGGCGTTGGTAACTGCCATAAGCGGTGTATGTAAGGAGTGTGCCACATTGGTAATCAGTTGCCAACCCACAAATACTGCCAACACAAACACAGTAAAGTGCTGTATAAATTCCGGCGGTGCATATCGACCAATTAAGAGCAATAAAACGCCTACCACTCCCAAACGAATAATCATGGACGTAGCTGCTTTTTTAGATTTTTCGTCGGCCGACACTTTAG
>CALMND010000107.1 GCA_937868565.1 uncultured Bacteroidota bacterium
TTTTTCCTTATTTATAAAGTTTACGCTCTTCGTAAACTTCGAATCATTTAATTCCTGAATCAAAGCGTCCGTTTGAGCGGAGGAGGCGGTGTCTTTTAGATAAATTTGAAATCCAACATTTTCTTTAAAATGGGTGGTCAGTTTATTAGCATTAATAATTAATAGCCCCAAAGCCCCCAACATAAAAAGAACCAATGATAAACTGATAATTACAGTAACGCCAGAAGTTTTTAATCTTTTTTTTGTTAACCTGTCGCTCATGCACTGAGATTTAGGACGAAGGTATTTTTTTAATCCTTTGTAAGGAGAGAGGAAGGTCTTATTAATTAACAAGAAAATGTTAAAGCACTGCGATTTTTGCTCCGAAGAGGAAAAGCGCAATTAAAAGCCCCCCGACAATAATTCGATATACGCCAAACCATTTAAATCCAAACTTATTTAAAATCCCAATAAATGTTTTAATAGCAATAAGTGCAACGATAAACGCAATCAAATTACCAAAAGCCAATAGTTTTATTTCTTCGGAAGAGATGTGGAGCCCAAGTTTATAAAAATCGTAAAGTTTTTTAGCTGTAGCCGCAAACATGGTTGGTACAGCCAGAAAAAAAGAAAACTCAGCAGCAGCCTGACGTGTTAGTTTTTGAGTCATACCTCCAATAATTGTTGAAGCACTGCGACTTACTCCGGGGAAGAGTGCCAAGCATTGAAACACTCCGATCTTAAAAGCCTCAAAAAAGTTAAACTCTTCCTCCGAGTTTTTTGTTGGATTCTTAAACCAATTGTCCACGAATAAAAGAACGATTCCGCCCACGAACAAAGCTATCGCCACTCCAAATACATTTTCCAATTGTGCATCAATCCAATCTCCCAATAAAAGTCCTGCAATGGCGCTTGGAATAAAAGCAATAGTTAATTTGAAGTAAAAATTAACGGACTTGAAAAATTTTCGAAAGTATAAAACCACCACACTTAAAATGGCTCCCAATTGAATTGCGACCGTAAATAATTTTACAAACGGGGTAATTTCCATTCCTAAAACTGCGGTAGTAATCATCATGTGACCGGTTGAAGAAACGGGCAAATACTCGGTTAAACCTTCAACAATAGCAATGATAAGAGCCTGAAGATATGTCATAAGTTATTTGACTTCCGAAACCTCATAAACAAAATAATCGGTATCACCTTGCCAAAAGAAATTTTTCATAACCTGCTTGTAATGTAAAATCAGCTTTTTGCCTTCTTTGGTTTGAAGTTCATTATAAACATGCTCGTCTATTACCGAAAATTTAAAGATGCTCATTGGCATTATTGTTCCGTCACCCTGAGTAAGCCCACCAACGTTCATATCCCCTTCAAACGTTTTAAAAATATAGCCTTTCTTACTTACCTTAGTAAGAATGCCTGAACGTGTGCCTTCGCTATAGGTTAACCCACAAATGAAATAATAAATAAACCAGATTATTACAATTATGACTACGGTAATAGCCGCAATTTTTTTGAATTTATGTTTCTTTGGTGCTTGGTGCGGGGTTTCCACTTGAAATTATTTTGTTGATTCTGTTTCAGAGCCGGCAGGCCTCCACATGATTGCTACCAGAATAGTTGCAAATCCGAGCAAACAAGTTAACGGAGCTAACGTAATTCTTTGGAAGTCGAAAATAGCAGGGTTAAAAACGTTTGGGTCATCACTTCCTCCGCCAATCATCAATATATAACCCAGTGTAATCAAAAGCACCCCTACAATTAAAATGTAGTAATTTTTTTTGGAAAGCGTTGACTTCATAGATAAAATCGTAAAATTTGTCGTCAAATATAGGCAAAAAACATTTCATCACCCATGGGCTGGTATCTGACTGGATAGGTTAATTTTTTGTAATATTGTTACTTTATTAATTATGGCAAAAGTTGCAATCATAACAGGAGTTACCGGACAAGACGGGGCCTACTTAGCTGAACTCCTTTTAAATAAAGGATACGTTGTTCACGGCATCAAACGCAGAAGCTCTCTGTTTAATACCGATAGGATCGATCATCTATATCAGGATCAGCACGAAAAAAAAGTAAACTTTAAATTACATTATGGTGATTTAACGGACAGCACAAATTTGATACGAATTGTACAAGAAGTTCAACCCGATGAAATATATAACCTTGCGGCGCAAAGTCATGTAAAGGTAAGTTTCGAAACACCGGAATACACGGCTAATTCCGATGCTCTAGGAACGTTGAGGATTTTGGAAGCTATTAGAATACTGAAGCTAGAAAAGAAAACCCGGTTCTACCAAGCCTCTACCAGTGAACTATATGGTCTGGTGCAAGAAATTCCGCAAAAAGAAACCACGCCTTTTTATCCACGGAGTCCCTATGGCGTTGCGAAACTGTATGGGTATTGGATAACAAAAAACTACCGCGAAAGTTATGGCATTTACGCCTGTAATGGTATTTTGTTTAATCACGAAAGCCCTTTACGTGGCGAGACTTTTGTGACAAGAAAGATTACCAGAGGTGTTGCCAAAATTAGTCTTGGGATGCAGGAAAAATTATTTATGGGTAATATTGATTCTGAACGCGATTGGGGTCACGCGAAAGATTATGTTGAGGGTATGTGGCGAATGATGCAACAAGAAAAAGCGGATGATTTTGTTTTAGCTACAGGCATTAAAATTTCAGTCAGAGATTTTATTAATATGGCTTTTAAAGAGGTAGGCATTGAGTTGAAATGGGAAGGAAAAGCCGAACAAGAAAAAGGAATTAATGTTGCAAACGGCAAAATTGTTGTTGAAATTGACCCAAAATATTATAGGCCAGCCGAAGTAGATTTGTTAGTTGGGGACGCAACCAAAGCCAGAATTGAATTGGGCTGGACGCCTACTTATACCGTGCAAAGTTTGTGTAAAGAAATGGTACAGAATGATGTGGAGCTTTTTAAGAGAGATAAATACCTATTGGAAGGAGGACATAAAGTTCTTAATTATAAAGAATAATCAGACCTAAGAGAAAAAACTTCCATATTTTAATTCCAAGCATTTCGATGGATTTACATTCAAAAATATATATTGCCGGCCATAAAGGAATGGTAGGTTCTGCCATTTTAAGAAACCTGCAAAAAAAGGGATTTTCAAATTTTGTTTTTAAACCTTCTTCCGAACTTGATCTACGACATCAAGCGGCCGTAAATAGCTTTTTCGAAAAGGAAAAACCTGAATACGTTTTTATTGCTGCTGCAAAAGTAGGTGGCATACAAGCTAACAATGTGTATCGTGCTGATTTTTTGTACGATAATTTAATGATTCAAAACAATATCATTCATAGTGCTTATGAGCATAAAGTAAGCAAACTTATGTTTTTGGGATCTTCATGCATTTATCCGAAGCTTGCGCCACAGCCACTTAAAGAAGAGTATTTACTAAGCGGTTATTTGGAAGAAACCAACGAGCCTTATGCTATCGCCAAAATTGCCGGCATAAAATTGTGTGAAAATTTCAGGAGACAATACGCCTGTAATTTTATTTCCGCAATGCCAACCAATTTGTATGGACCTAATGATAATTATAATCTTAATAACTCACATGTGCTTCCAGCCCTAATTCGAAAATTTCATGAAGCAAAGGAAAAGAATTTACCTTTTGTGGAAATGTGGGGAACAGGAACACCTAAGCGTGAATTCCTACACGCCGATGATCTGGGAGATGCCTGCGTTTTCTTAATGCAAAACTACAACGGTTCTCAGCATGTTAACGTAGGAGTGGGAACCGATGTTTCCATAAAAGAGCTGGCTTTAATAGTTCAAAAAATTGTAGGATATAATGGAGAAATAAAACATGATTTAAGTAAGCCTGATGGGACTCCCAGAAAATTAATGAATGTTGATTTTTTACACAACCTGGGCTGGAAACACAAAATTGAACTGGAAGACGGAATTAGAATGGTGTATGACGATTTTAAGAAAAAAGAAAATGTCAAAGTGTGGTAACTAAAATTAATTATAAAAATTGACCACAAAACCCTTTACATATTTTCTTTTGTTGGCAATAAGTATTAGTGGACACCTAAAATCGCAATTTTATTGTCTTCCCAATGAGTACTCTTTTTCCCTTCTTGGAGAAAAAAGGCTGGCGATGAAAGATTCATCCATTCATACTGGCATTAAGCCTTACATTCATTTCTTTTCTGCCAAGTATACACATGTAGCTGATAGCCACAGGATATTTAAATTTATTTATGACGACGCAGCTTTGGATGCGGCGTTTTACAAGCACCTTATTAGAATTGAACCCCGACAGGAAAAATTAAGGCTGTATCTAGATCCGCTTTTAAATTTTGAAGTGGCAAAGGACCTAAACTCCAAAATAAGTCGAAATTTTTATGTAAACACGCGCGGATTTATTGGGAGCGGTTACATTGGAAATAAAGTTTATTTCGAGTCATTATTTTCGGAAAACCAGGCTGTCCTGCCTGATTATTTAGCTCGTCAGGCCAACTCCACAACCGTTATACCGGGACAAGGCAGGTGGAAAAAATTTAAGAGCAGTGGATATGATTATGCTTTTTCTTCAGGTTTTGTTTCCATTCAGATATTAAAGCAGGCGAATCTGCAACTTGGTCATGGGAAACAGAAAATTGGTAACGGTTACCGGTCGTTACTGCTAAGTGATAACGCTTTCAACTATCCGTATCTTCGATTAACGCAACAATGGCTTAAAAGTAAGGTTCAGTATTCAATTATTTACTCGGTACTTACAAATATGGATCCAGCTACCAAGGTGCTAACTGCAGGAACAGAAAGACTATTTCAAAAAAAGGCAGCTAGCTTTCAATACCTGAGTTGTAATCTTTCAAAGTCTGTTAACCTTGGGTTTTTTCAAGGCTTAATTTGGCAGGCTGGAGATTACCGCAACCAGCAGCATTTAGACTGGCAATACTTTAATCCTATTATCTACGCTAATCTGTTTAGTTATAAATTAAATTCCAAAAATAACCTTCTTATTGGTTCAGACCTTAAAATAAAGTTAACGAATAAACTGAATATTTATGGGCAATTGATGGTTGATGATTTAAATAATAAAGACACACTTGGAAATGATTATGGTTTCCAAAGCGGTTTTAACTGGTTTGATGCGATTGGTATAAAAAACTTTTTTGTGCAAGCAGAATATAACTATGTTTCTGAAGGTAGCTATCGAAACGTTCCGGGTAGTTTAACTAATCAATCTTATTCTCATACGAATCAAAATCTTGCTTATACCCCGGGATATGGGCAGGAGCTGATTTTTATTGCGGACTACAAATACAAACGTATTATGTTTAATTTGAAATACAATTACCAGGATATACCACTGAAAAACAAAAATTACTATTACACCAACACTTTTAACGCCCGGATTGGATACCTTATAAATCCCGCATATAACCTAAATATATCTCTGGGAATTACTTATCGGAACCAATATTTTCATAACTTTAAAACCTTAAACAACGAAATGAGTTACATTTATCTAGGATTAAGAACCAGTTTGTATAATTTGAATTACGATTTTTAGATGGCAACACTAGTTCTTGTTTTTCTTACCGCCTTTGTAGTTGTGCTTTATTCAACTCCGGCCCTAATTAAAGTGGCGGTTCTTAAACGTCTAATAGACGCTCCCAGCGAAGAGCGAAAAATTCATAAACGCTCCATACCTACCATAGGTGGTATCATTATCTATGCCGGAACGCTGTTTGCTTATTCTTTGTGGTACAACATTGAAGACCGCATCTATTATGATAAAATTTTTCAATCAGTAACCGAGTTTAAATTAATTATTGCCACAAGTCTTATTTTGTTTTTTGTTGGTGTAAAAGATGACATTGTTGGTACAGCCCCCGTAAAAAAACTTTTTGCCCACATCGTGGTGGCACTTATTTTGGTGCTTATTGGTGATATTAGGATCACCGGACTTCATGGCATTTTCGGCGTTTCGGATATTCCCTATTGGGGCAGTGTTTTTCTTTCCATTTTTACTTATGTGGTTGTGGTTAATTCTTTTAATCTTATTGACGGGGTAGACGGGCTTGCAGCGGGCGTTGGTTTTCTTAGTTGTTGCGCCTTTGGTGTTTGGTTTATTTTTGCGAGTGAATTTCCCTATGCAGCATTATCTTTTGCTTTAGCGGGAGCTTTGCTTGGCTTTTTGATTTTCAATTTTTCACCCGCAAAAATTTTCATGGGTGATTCCGGCTCGCTCATTATTGGGATGTTTGTGTGTGTGATGGCCATTAAGTTGATTGAATATCCTATTCAACAGCTCGATTCCTTTTGGGTCAATATTAGTAAACCTGTTTTTGCCATTTCTGCTCTAGCTTACCCACTTATGGATACATTACGTGTATTTATTATTAGAGCTTTAAAAGGCCAGTCCCCTTTCAACGCAGATAGAAATCACATTCATCATAAACTTTTGGATTGCAAATTTAGTCATACCAAAACAGTCGTAATAATTTACGTTTTTTCCATGCTAATTGTTTGCGCATCAGTTTTGACGTACTTTTTTAACAGTCCTTCAAATAATAACGGCCCCACTTACAGTTTACTAGCGGTGGTTAGTATTGCGGCTCTATTTTTGTTTTACGTTATTAATCTTAACTCCAAAAAAAATAAAGTAAAGCGGAGTCACGACTCAAGTCATTAAGATTTAACCAAAAGCTATATAAACTCAAAATTAACCGTTAGTGTAAGATTTTAAGTTAAAGATTATGTAGCCAAATAAATTAGCTAATTTTAAACCCAAGTTATGAAACCGTTTGTTCTCCTAAATATTTTTCTTATTGGATTTGGCCTGACGAGGGCGCAAAGCAGTTGGGATCTAGAGCAGTGTATCAGCTACGCATTAAAGCACAATATTTCTTTAAAGCAATCTGCAATTAACAACGAAATAAATAAAAACAACAGCGATCAAAGTAAAGCTTCCATATTACCAAGTTTGAATGCTGGTGCTAATCATGTTTACAATTTTGGAAAGACAATTGACCGCTTTACGAATACTTTTGCTGATAACCGAGTGCTGTCGCAAAATTTTTTCTTAAGCAGTAGTGTGGTGCTTTGGAGTGGCCTGAGTCAGTACAACAACATGAAAGGAAATGAGTATAATTATCTAAGTGGTGTTGAGAAATTAAAACAACAGGAAAATGATTTGTCTCTCGGTGTTGCCAATGCCTATATTGGTGTTATTTTTTCTGAAGAGTTGGTTAAAATTTCAAAAAATCAATATACCATTACAAAAGAGCAATTAGATCGGACTCAAAAATTGGTTAATGCGGGTTCGGTTGCCAAAAGTGTAGAATTTGATATTAAAGCGCAACTAGCCAATGAGGAGGTGAACGTAACGTCAGCGGAAAATAACTATCAATTGTCTATGCTTAATTTAACACAGTTGATGAATTTTGATAGTGTAACCAATTTCAGTATTTCAAGACCAGAGTTAAACATTCCTGAATCGCAGCTATTAGAGAATAATATAAATGGTGTATATGAACTTAGTCTCAAAAATCAACCGAGCATCAAAAGCGGAGAATATGCCATTTTAAGTTCCGAGAAATTTTTAGCTGCCAGTCGCGGGAGATATAGTCCTAGTTTAACTTTTAATGCAAGTCTTGGTACCGGAACTTCTGAACTTGCCAAGGATATTTTAGGCGTGAATTACACAGGCTACAGGCCAAGTGGAGATTTTACCAGAAAAGGAGATACGGTCTATTCTCCCATAACTGAATTAGTGACGAAAAAAACTCCCTTTGCCGATCAGTTTAAAAACAATGTAAATAAAAGCGTGGGTTTTACTTTAACCATTCCTTTGTTTAACGGTTTGCAATCGGTTACAAATGTAAAAAATGCAAAATTGGCCGCCACAAACGCTCGCTTTGCTCAGGATTTAACCAAACAAAATCTTTACAAAAATATTGTTCAGGCACAAACAAACGCCAAAGCGGCTTTGAATAAATATAACGCTACAAAACTAAGTGTAGACGCTGCTAACGAATCCTTTAAATATGCGCAACAAAAGTTTAATGCAGGCGTAATTAGTTCGTTTGATTTTAATTCTGCCAAAACCAGATTGTTTGCTGCGGAAAGTAATCTCTTGCAGGCTAAATACGATTATGTGTTTAAGTTAAAGGTGTTGGATTATTATCAGGGTAAGCCGCTTGGTTTCTAACTGTTAAGATTCAGCCACTAACTTCCCTAATTTACTCTAATCACTTCATGGAATCTAAGTGTGTTTTGAAATGCCACTCGTGATTACCTAAACTCTCTAAATATTTTCTTTCACGCCTTTTTCTTTTTGAATACGATTCTTAAAACAGGCAAAGCAGTTATGATAATGAGCGTGATAAAAATATAGCCCATGTAATCGGTTATTTGCGGAAACACTTGCACTAAAAAATATCCGATAGAGGCGAGACTCACAATCCAGGCAATAGCACCAATAATATTGAAGAACATAAATTTCACAAAATCTATTTTAATGACTCCTGCAATTATCGGAGCGAAGGTTCGTATGACCGGCAAAAACCGCGCCAATATTAGAGTGGTGTTGCCTCCATACTTGTTGTAATAAGTTTTGGTAACGTCAATGTGTTTTTGTTTAAATAAAAAACTGTCTTTTTTTGAATAGAGCTTTTCGCCCGCTTGTCTGCCAAACCAATAACCGGCAGTATTGCCTGTAACTGCCGCAAGAATCATTAAAATCACCAAAGGGAAAAAACCAACATTCATCAACTCAGGTTTTGCCTTACACAAAATTCCTGCTAACAAAATTAAGTTATCTCCTGGTAAAAAAAAACCAACCAATAAGCCTGTTTCCGCAAAAATCACAAACAACAAAAACCACAAACCGCCGTATTGAATGATGCTGTTTGGGTTGGTTAGTTGTTTTAGGAAATCCCACATGTACCAGATTGATTTGTTTTTTGTTAGGTCACCCTATCCATTCGTTCAAAGGAATTTTTTGGAATAGAATCTATTAATTTTTTTGTATACTCACTTTTAGGCCTAGCATAAATTTCGTCGGGGTCACCCATCTCCTCTATCTTGCCCTTTTGCATCACAACCATTCTGTCGCTCATAAATTTTACTACACCTA
>CALMND010000108.1 GCA_937868565.1 uncultured Bacteroidota bacterium
GCTCTTTAAAAAACACCAATGTAGCCACCTGTTTAAATAGCCGCAGCCATGATGTCGAAAACCTGCCTTGAATGCGGGCATATTTTTTACGGGCGCACCGATAAAAAATTTTGCGAAGATCATTGCCGCAACCTACATAACAACCGGCTTAACAGCGATAGTACCAATTATATACGCAACATAAACAATGCGCTGCGCAAAAACCGGCGCATTTTAGAGGCGCTGCACCAGCATAATGTAAAGCACACGCACTACCAGTTTCTTGCAATGAGCGGCTTTAATTTTTCGCTACACACCCATTGCCAAACCAAGAAGAATGTAACCTGGTTTTATTGCTACGAATTTGGCTATTGTGTTTACAATGCCGATAGCGTAGCCATTACCGCAGTACCCGTAAAGCAACAAAAACAAAATGCCCTATTTTTTAGTGCAACGTAAATTTAAAAATGACAGTTAACATAGGTGTTGAAATAAAAGCCGTGCTGCACACTAAAGGCATGTCTATAAGCGAATTTGCCAGGCGAATAGGCACCTCGCGCGAAAATGCCTATTCCATCTTTAACCGCACATCCATCGATACTGAGCTGCTTTTAAAGATCTGCAGGGTGCTGGAGTATGACTTTTTTTCGCTTTACAAGAATGGCTTTACCGGGCCGCCCACGCGGGATGAGTTCGAGGAGCTGAAAAAGGAGGTTGAATTTCTGAAAAAAATATTAGCGGCCTAAAATTTAATTTATTGATAATCAATAATTTAATTATTTTCACCGTTCGTATTGCGTATTACAGCGTATCACAGCGTATCATTTTTATAAAAATAGTGCGTATATTTGTAGTATCACAGCGTATCGCAGCGTATCATTTTTATAAATTATGACAAATAACGTATATACTTTTCAGCTCAGCCTCGATTTTGGCTTAATGAACCAGTTAAGCAGCATCGACCGTTTTGGCGGCTCCTGGTCGGCCATTGAGCGCCGCGAGGGCCTGCAAAGCCTCAAGCAGCTTAAATCCATTGCCACCGTACATAGTGTTGGGGCTTCTACCCGTATTGAAGGCTCTAAAATGACGAACGACGAGGTAAAGGCCCTGATCTTTGACAAACTGAGCATTGGCAAACTGGAAGAGCGAGACCAGCAGGAAGTGCTGGGCTATTTTACAGCCCTGGACATAATCTCGGAATCGTACCAGGATATCAGCATTTCCGAAGGCAACTTAAAGAACCTGCACAACATCCTGATGAAATTCAGCGACAAGGATGAGTGGCACAAGGGCAATTATAAGCAGCATGCCAACTCAGTAGAAGCCACCAACCCCGATGGCACTAAAACCACCATTTTTGAAACCACGCCGCCGGGCTTTGAAACCGAAGATGCCATGCGCGCCCTGGTAGATTGGTACAATACCGATAACGCCACGCCCCCGCTTATAAAATCGGCGCTGTTTGTGTATGACTTTTTAAGCATCCACCCTTTCCAGGATGGCAACGGGCGCTTAAGCCGTCTGCTGGGCAGCCTGCTGCTGTTAAAGCTCGGTTATCCCTGGATCCAGTATGTGAGCTTTGAGCACGAGATCGAAAATCGCAAAGTGGAATATTACCAGGTGCTGATGGAATGCCAGCAGCAGCGCCCGGGCGAAAATGTTACGCCCTGGGTTTTATTTTTTCTTAGCTGCCTGGGTAACATTCAAAACAAGCTTATGGCCAAGCTCGATGTGCAAAAGAGCGAGAACCAAATGTCGCCACGCGAAAAAATGATCTATAGCTTTATTGAGAGCCACCCGGGCACAAAATCGGGTGAGATTGCAGAGAAGCTGAACGTGCCGCTGCCAACGGTTAAGCGCATCCTGTCTGAAATGGTAAGTGGCAATTTTATAGCCAAGCATGGCTCTGGCATTGGCACCAATTACTCAACAGAAAAACTGACAATGATTAAGAAAAACATAACCATGACTTTTTCGGCAGACGATCATAACAAGCAGTTTATGCTTAAAAACAAACATGCTTTTATACAGATCTCGCGCGTTATTCTTACGCCCAAATTCAGCTGGACAAAGCCTGACGATTGGAGCCGTATCCTTATCAATCATGGTTTAACGCTTGAGATCAGCTGCTTTACAAACACGGGCTTAAATAAAGGGCAAACCTATTCGGTTTCGGGTTTTAATAACCCATATTATTTTGAGCCGGTGTTCACGCTTAATCATCCCATTCATATTCCCGGTAATTTATGGGAGGGTATGCCGAACGATAATGAATACCCTATTAACGTAGTGCTTGAAATTACGAGCAAGCAAGAGGCCTGGCAGTTTGATGTAATGCTGGTGTATGACGCAGCACTGGAATAATTACAAAAAACCGCTACTGTTTTTCAAGCTGCTGTATCTTCTCTTTCATCTGCCGAATTTCGGCTTCCTGTGCTTTGATAATATCTTCACCCAGCTTTTTCACTTCCGGATCTGTAAGCGTAGCCTCTTTTACCATCAGGATAGCTGCGGCATGGTGCGGGATCATGGATTTGAGAAACTGCTTGTCGCCCACGGCGCTTTGCTTGCGAATGCACAAAAAGAACACGATGAGCAAAACAGCACTTACACCAAGCACTGCATAATTCAGCTTTTTATTTGGATACATGCTGCCCATTATCAGCAGCTCAATAATTATCATGGGCATGCTCATAAGGCCGGCCATGTAAAATTGGTTGACGTTGTTAACCACGTTTGCAAACGAATCTACCATGGAGTACATAAGAATGTACATGGCAATGAAAGATAATATAACCATGACGATTAATTTGGGATAAGGATTGCCGTGATTGTTTGCCATGTGTTGGTGTTGTTGATGTGTTTCCTGTGTATGTTGATGTTGTGTTTCCATAATTTAATTTTTAGTAATGAATAGTTAAACCTGCGCCCCATTTATAATCGCTGTCGTAATTGGTGCTGATAGAAAAATATTTGCTTATCATGTATCTTACCGCCACGGTGTATTCCTTATCGGTGTTAGCCCTTAGGTCTAAAAACAAGTTGTTGCTCAGCGGCAGATCTCTTCGTTCCAACTGCAGGCGCAGCTTACCAGTTTGCGTAACGCGCCACTCTGATCTAATGAGCATAGGCAGCATGTAGTACACCCCAATATCAAAAACGCGGCGGTTGTCTTTGCTGTCCACCTTATCAGCCAGGGCCAGTGTTTTATTCTCGCGAAAATCGTAGCCAATGTAAGCTGCAAAAAACTGGCGCTTATCGAGGTAGCGAAGCAAATGTGTTTCGGTTTCGTAATTTCCCTTCAGGTCGGCGCGGCCTTCAAACTCCAGCGCATTCTTATTGTTAGAAACATTTGCTTCCAGCCAGGCACCCTGCGAGTGTAGCGAGAGGTCGAACCAGGAATACAATTTATTATCTTCCTTTTTTAATTTCCTGTAACCGTTTTTGGCAAACCTGTTTTGCTCGCTGCCCTCATAGCTCACTATGCGGGCCATACCTGCCATCATGTGATAAAGTATGTGGCAATGAAAAAACCAATCCTGTTCTTCGGTAGCTTCAAACTCAATGGTAACTGTTTCCATCGACTTAATATCAAACGTGTGCTTTAGCGGCGAGTACTCTCCCTGCGCGTTAACCAGGCGAAAGTAGTGGCCGTGTAAATGCATAGGGTGACGCATCATGGTTGTATTCTCAAACGTAAAGCGCACGTTCTCGCCTTTTTTTATCAGGATCTTATCGGCCTGCGAAAGTGTTTTGTTATCAATAGACCACACGTAGCGCAGCATATTACCGGTAAGCTTAAATTTATACTCGTGCCATTTCTTAGTGCTGTCAAGCGTTGTCTTATCCAGCGCGCGCAGCTTGTCATAATTAAATTCCATGTCCATACCGTCCATCTGCATGCTTTTGGTATCCATCCCCATCATGTCTGAGCGCTGCTCGTTTAAAGGCTTGTTGCTTTTTACATCTTTTTTCATTTCCATGTTATGGCCGCCCATATCCATGCGATGCCCATTCATGTTCATATCCTGCTTGCCGTGCATCATCGTTGTGTCACCCATGTCCATGCCTTTCATATCGCCCTTCATTTCACCTTTGTCTTTGGTGCTCTTCATGCTCATCACGCCCATTTTATTCATTTCGTGAAGCATACGGAAGTAATTGATGCGCGGTACATCCGGCGCTTTCATCACCATGCCGTTGCCAATGTACACCGAGGTGTAACCGGAAACATCTGATACGGTAGAGCGCAATTCCGCTGCACCTTCTTCCGGCACGGTAATAAGAACATCGTAGGCTTCCGCGGTTGCAAAAACAAGCTTATCGGTATAAAACGGCTGTATGTTAATACCGTCAGCCGCAATTACCTGCATGGGGCCACCGGCGTATTGTACTGTAAAATAAGATGACGAGCTTCCGTTAATAATGCGCAGCCGGATGATCTCACCGGGCTTCACATCTGTGATATTTAATTTTTCCTGCCCGTTGCTTAAAAATTTATTGTAGTAAACATCCGATACGTCCATAGCGGGCATCCGGTTCCATTCCTGCTTGAGCTTATCTTTCAAATAACCCGCGGTAATAGCTTCGCCATAGCTTTGCAGGGCATTTTTTCGCATGGCGTACCATTCACCGCTGCGTTTCAGGTAACGTTGCACCTGGTGTGGCTTTTCATCTGTCCAGTCAGAAAGCAATACAACTTTCTCTTTAAGATCATATTGCTTTTTTGCAGGATGAAACACCAGCGCACCATAAAGCCCGCTTTGCTCCTGGTGCATGGTGTGCGAGTGGTACCACAAGGTGCCGCTTTGTATGATGGGGAATGTGTAAGTATAAGTAGCGTGCGATTTTATAGGCTCGGTAGTTAAGTACGGCACACCGTCCTCTTTGTTGGGCAGCAACACACCATGCCAGTGAATGGAAGTTTCCATGTGCATTAAGTTATGCACGCGGATCACTGCCGTATCGCCTTCTGTGAAGCTAAGTGTTGGAGCTGGTATTTGTCCATTAAT
>CALMND010000109.1 GCA_937868565.1 uncultured Bacteroidota bacterium
ATTCTGGTAGTTATTTTTATCTACTCAGTTTGAATACATTGCTTCTTTAAACACTAAGGAATCGGTTCCAAGGAAAGTTTTCTGAGGAATTAAATCACGCTTTAATAATGGGGCGTAACTCCATTCTTAATCCGAATCAGTGGTACAGAGCTTAATTTTAGTCATTGACGGATTAAATAGCTCGTTTACCATTAAAAAAATAATGAACATTAAGGAAAAATTAAAAGAAAATGGAGTGGATTGATCTAGCTGTAAAATTATTTGGTCAACTCTTTAAATACGTCTTCCATTTTTTGTTCTTCGCGGTTAAGAGTTAATACACCTAAATTATTGGCTACTGCCAAATTAAATATCTCTTTACGAATGTCAGTGCTGGAAGAGGAAACTAATTGCCAACTATTACCCTGCAGACGCTTTATTCCTTCTATTTCACGGAC
Source organism: uncultured Bacteroidota bacterium (assembly GCA_937868565.1). GTDB lineage: Bacteria > Bacteroidota > Bacteroidia > B-17B0 > Aurantibacillaceae > Aurantibacillus. The sequence continues at coordinate 438 of CALMND010000109.1, forward strand.
TGCTTCAAATAGTTCTTTATTAATTTCTTTATCAAATTCGACGGTAATTATTTGTTTGGTTTGATTCTTTTGAAGATTTTTGGTTTCATCATTCGCAACTATTTCTCCCTTGTTAATGATAATTACTTTATCGCAGATTGCTTCTACCTCCTGCATAATGTGCGTACTTAACATTACCGTTTTATGCTTACCCAGCGATTTAATCAAACCTCTTATTTCATCCAGTTGATTAGGATCCAAACCTGTAGTTGGCTCGTCCATAATCAACACTTTGGGGTCGTGAATCATAGCCTGCGCCAAGCCTACACGTTGGCGGTAACCTTTACTCAATGCTCCGATTTTTTTATTCCGTTCCAGCTGCAAACCTGTCACCTCAATCATTTCAGACACGCGGCTTTTGCTATTTTTAATTTTGTGAATACCCCCAACAAATTCCAAAAATTCTTTAACATACATGTCCAAATACAAAGGATTGTGCTCAGGTAAGTAACCTATTTGTCTTCTTACTTCCATACTTTCTGTTGCAATGTCAAAGCCACAGATTTTTGCACGTCCATCGTTTGGCGGAATATAACATGTCAGTATTTTCATCATCGTACTCTTCCCCGCTCCGTTGGGTCCGAGGAAACCTACAATTTCATTACTGCCCACTTCAAAAGAAACGTTACTTAAAGCTCTTTGCGTTCCGTAAATTTTACTGATATTGTTCACCAAAATAGACATAACTAATATAAATTTTTATGAGCTTAGATTATCCTTGTCTGAATACATTTGTTTCTACCCAGCTTTTTCCCCAATTTTCAATTTCTTCCTTTGTCCAAATCTCGGGAAAGAAAATGCGCTTTTGAAAACGCGGTGGCAAGTACTTTTGCCAATTGGTTCCACCTGTTGCAGGAACATCGCCATCTGTTTGCTGAAGGTACCTGACAGCACTCTTATAATGCACTAAAGGCCAATTTACATTTACATTAATATCAAGTTCCTTTAAAACTCCAATTACCTTAAGATTTTGCTTGTCCAATTCATTTAAAGACAAATATTTTTGCCAAATATTTTTAGTCGAATAATCTTTAGCCAATTGAATAAATTTTTTAGCGTATTTCTGCTCAAACTGCTTTAGGGTAAGTGTTTTTTTACCGCTCGCCAATTCAGTGGCTCCTTTGTTCCAATAAATGTGATCAAATAATTCCTCAATGGTTGCGTTTTTAGTTTCGTATCGGGCTCGCACTTCCTTATCCACCAAATAGATAAAATCTGTGCAAGAAATTTCTATCATTCGGTATTGAGCACTTTGAAATCCACTTGCGGGTAGCAAGGCCATTCTGTAACGAAGAAATTGCTCTTTCTCCATTCCGTTAATCATAATCTCAAATGATTTTGTTAAAGCCTCAAAATATCGGTTAATACGTCCTACTCGTTCTACAAAAAAAGTTGCAGTCAATTCCTCGTTACAACCATCATCTTTTCCATTTGGCAAAATCTTTCTTCCATTGCACGAAATTTGTTCTAGCTCATGTAGAACTAACTTAAAATATAATTCCGTAATTTGGTGATACATGATAAATATCAACTCATCGGGATAATCAGTTCTTGGGTTTTGCAGTGTTAAAAGAGTATCCACCTGCGTGTAATCCCAGTACGTTAAGTAATTAGAAAGAAGAAGGCCATCTAAATAACTACTAAGATCCTGTCCCATATGAGCGTATTTCTCTTCCAGGAGTTTTATTTTCTCTTCAATTGCGTATTCCATCGTTTAAAAGTACAAATAATTATCTTTTTATACCTCTTTTATCCAGCGCCTTTTGATAGGCAACAGCGTACCTTTGATGCTGGGAATAAGTGGAGGAAAAATCTGAAAATCCGTTCAGTTGCGGTTTTGCGCAAAAAAATATATAATTATGCCAGCTGTAATTTAAAGTAGCATCAATGGCTTGTGTACTAGTGAGGCAAATCGGGCCGGGAGGCAGCCCTTTATACAAATACGTATTATAGGGGGAATTAATGTTTTTATCCGAATCCAAAACCCGTTGGGCATCAAAGTTATTGTTTGCAAATTTCAGAGTCGGGTCAGCTTGAAGCAACATGTCCTTTTTTAAACGGTTAATATACACTCCAGCTATTTTTTCCTGCTCAGATTTAATCGAACTTTCGCTCTGAACGATGGAAGCAATTGTTATGACCTCAGTAACAGAAAAACCGATTTTTTTTGCCTGTTTCTGACGGTTCGCGTTCCATACTTTAAAATACCTATCTTTTAACAAACTAAAAAAATCTTCCACATTAATAGCCCAATTTACTTCGCAGATACCTGGCACAATCATGGCAAATCCACTAGAAGGATCCAACTTAAAATAGTCATGCATTTTCTTTTCATCTTCAATAAAGTCTTCTATTTCCGTAGCATCCATTTCTAGTCTTTCGTCTGTATAAGCAATGAATTCTTCTATGTTATGAATCTGAAAATTGTAAGTGAGTTTTATTTTTTCGTGCTTATTATATTTAATCAAATTAATTATCTGTCTTGTTGTCATTCCGTTAGTAATTCTATATTTACCCGGATGAATATTTTTGTCAAGCTCCATCTTCTTTGCCAGCCATTCAAAAGTTTCCATGTTTTCAATTATCTCTTCAGTAGCAACAGCCTTTATCACATCATCAAAACCGTCACCGTTCTTAACATAAATAAAAGTGTAGTTTTTATCTTTTAAACTAATTTTTGACTGGAAAAAAATTTGATACCCGACATAAGCAGCAACAACGACTATCAATATTACAAACAGTGAAAAGAGTATACCGGATTTCTTCTTTTTTGCCATCTAACTCATCATTTGGTTTAATGCAAAACGCGCCTTCACATGAGAAGGGTTTTTGCGAAGAATTTTCTCAAGTTCCTTCTTTGCAGAAGATTTGTCTCGTACAAACATATAATACGCTGCCAAATTTAATAAAAGTGCTTCATTATCCGGATCCAAACTTTGCCCAGTTAAATAGAGTTTTTTTGCCTCCGCAGGAAGACCCTGCAGCATTTTTAAATATCCGAGATTGGAATAAACCGATACAAACCTTGGGTTCTCCCTTAAAATAAATTCATATTGGGTGATAGCATCCTTTAAATTATTTACACTTGCAAATATTGTGGCCAGTTTGTTTCGGAAATCCAAATGATAGGGTGCTAAACTAACAGCTTTGGAAAACCATTTAATAGCCTTCTCTTTTTCCCCCTTATTGGAAAAAGCTTCCGCAACCCAGTAACAGGGCCAGGCATCGTCATTGCTGTAAGATTTTTTTATAAAGAGCCTTTCCAAACAAATCGATTCGCCAAATTTAGTAACAAGTTCCACGATTTTACTATAATCTCCTCGCATAAAATTCAACTGAATCAAGCTTCTGATTTTTTTTTCGTCAACCTTTCCTTTTAGTAAACTTTCAGCGGAATCCAAATAGCTGACTTTTTGTTCAAATTTTTCGTATTGACTGAGGTATGCCTTAGCTCTGGTTAATTTATCAGGATTTCTTTCATTAATTGAATATAACCCTATAAATTCTACGATTTTATATTTTTCAATCTCTGTGATAGGTTTACGAATATAGTGATCGTGAACGGAAACATGGGGTATATCAATTGAACCTGAAACCGGCATATGACAAGAGACACAATCAGTCTTCTTTTTCCCTGCTAAACTGCATTTTGCTTTTTTCATGTGGGCTAAGTCCTCGCTATCAAAGGAAGTTTCACGATGGCAATTTAAACAAGCCTCATTAAAAACATTTTGGTTGGTTTCGCGAACACTCACATGCGGGTTGTGACAGGTAATGCAAGTAAGCGCCTCTTTATAAGGCTTTAAAGAACTTTTTCCTTTCACTTTCTCGTAAGATTTAATGAAGCAGGCGCTTTGCTTTAAACGGTCGGCGTGCGAGGCCATAATAAACTCTTTATCTGCATTTTTATACCGGGGAAGAAAAATAGAAATAAAATTACTTAATTTTTGACCCGGTCTAAAGTCAAAAAATGACTTACCCTCCTTAAGAACAGCATTCCCTTGAAGATGACAGCGTTGACAAATATCGAATTGTGCGTCGATTGAAAGTTTGGAAGGATTTACTATGGAATAATCAATGTATTTAGAAGTGTCCACTTTCTCCCCTGTTTGGCGTCTCGCCACATGCTCGCTGCCAGGACCGTGGCAACGTTCACAATCAATTCCATTTGGTAAACTGGTATATTTATTTTCAGAACCCTGCACAAAACCGGGATAAGCATTATGACAGCTCATACACTCCAAACCTATTTTGCGAGTGAATCGTGTATTTAGCCCGTTCTCAAATCCCGGTGGGAGATCCCACTTTTTTTTCTGAGTATAAAAAGTCATGGGCATTTGATTCATATAGCCATTAACCACTTGCAAATGAGAATTGGTGTGCTGACCTGAGCCAATGATATAGTTCACCTGTTCTGTTCTGATATGTGTCGTGTCTTTTTTATCCAATCTGAATTCTTTTATAAATAAACTGTCCCCACGCCAAAATGAATGATAATTAAAATCCGAACTGCTATCGTAAATCGTAGATTGCTCGAACCTTGCCGAAGATTTTATTTTTGATGCCACATCAAAAGATTTACCCATGCCCGTTTTAATAAAAGTATTGTAAATGCTCTGGTGACAGAGTTTACAGGTATTCATCCCCACGTATTTTGCACTATCCGAATGATTGAGATAGGTTAAAGAATCCACTGCTTTGATTTTAGTCTTAAGGTTTACAACTTCATTACAGAAACTAAAACCAAGTAACCCAATTGGAGTGAAAAATAATAATATATAAAGTTTCTTATTCAAGTTTCTGAACGCACTGCAAAAAGCAAACATCTTCATAGCTATTCAATCCCGTTTTGTTCCAGCATTTTTTTATACCCTGCTTTTCAAACCCTGCCTTAGCAAACAGCGCTAAACTCGCTTCATTTGTCGCAGTAACATGGGCGTAAATTTGTTTAAGGTGCAGTGTATTGAAACAGTATGTTTTTATCAGTTCCAGGCAATCTAAAGCATACCCTTGATTACGTTTGCTTTCATGAATGTAAATCCCAACTCCCAAACGAGCGTGCTGCGGCTCAAAATCAAATAAATCAACGATTCCCACTGTTTCATTAGTCGAATCATCATTTACCATTAAACGTAGTTGTTTATTCGTATAAATATCCTGATGTGCGGAGTTGACAAACTCTTCGAGAATAAATCTACTGAAGGGTATTTGCGTAAAACTCACCAACCAAAGTAACGGGTCGTTTTCCCAACGGTAAAGTAGATCAGCATCATGAGGTTCAAGAGCTCTTAAAGCAACTTTATTTCTTTTTAAAAACATATTGGAAACTAATTTAGGATTTCTTTTAAACTTTTAATTTTATTTATGCGATCTGATGATTTAAATTAAACCTTAGCCCTGCGAAAAGGGAAAGGAATACTTTTTACATTAATCCAGAGATACCTGACCTTCAAACACCTTCACCGCTGGCCCTTTCAACCAGATGTTATAGAAATTGCGTTCCAACACGCGTTCAAAAGTTACTTCCAGATTACCGCCCAGCGTTTTTACAAGACAGCTGTTTTTCCCTGTGGAAGTTCCTGTCAACGCAGCTACTAAAGCAGCAGCAGTAACCCCTGTTCCACAGGAAAAGGTCTCATCCTCCACTCCGCGTTCGTAGGTTCTCACAAATAATTCGTTTTCAGTTTTCTCAATAAAATTTACATTAGTACCCTCTTCAGCAAAGCGTTCACTTGTTCTTATATTTCTACCTTCGCCCACCACGTTATAATTTTGAACTCCAACAACTTCTTTCACATAATGAGGAGAGCCTGTATTCAGATAAAAAAAACCGTCACCAGACTCAATGTCCCTCACATCCTGCATTTTCAAAGAAACAGAATTATCCTCGTTAATAGCGGCTTCGTGCAAACCATCAATGGCTATAAATTTGGCTTTATTTTCAACCATTCCCAAATGTTTGGCAAAGGCCATAATACACCTTCCTCCATTTCCACACATGCTGCTTTGGTTACCATCACTGTTATAATACACCATTTTAAAATCCGCGCCAGGCTCCAATTCAAGCAACATTAAGCCATCTGCTCCAATCCCAAATCTCCGGTTGCACAAAAAATTTACCTGCTCCTTAGTAAGAGAAAACAAACCTAACCTATTATCGATTATAATAAAATCGTTACCTGTACCTTGGTATTTATGAAAATTAATTTGCATGAAGTTTAATTTATTCTGGCCAACAAATCCGTGTCAACAACCCTTTCCAATTGCTTGAAATCACCACCATAAAATAATTTATACACTTGGTCGGAGCATTTGATATAAAACGAACTGTCTAACTCATAAAGTATAACATTCGTGTAGTCGACAAAACCATAGAGCATGATTTTGTTTTTGGAGAAGCGATATCCTTTAGAGTTCAAAGGCGTTCTCCAAAATTCAACAAAAAACATATCTGATGTGTTTTCTTCCACGTTAGCAAGTTTGGCTGCCAATGTATCAGATTCCACTTGAGTATCCCCTATTTTTATTGCTTTAATGTTCTTAACTGAAAGTAGTTCGTCTTTAGCTACGCTTATTTCCGAATCCAATTTGATAAGACTGTCGACTTCTTTGTAGTTGATTTTCTGAGTCTTCCCAAAATCAATCTTAAATCGTTCATGGTTTTTTTTCTTTTCCTCCTTCTCGCCATCCACATTTTTAACAGGTTGTTCAATAACCGTTATTTGTTCACGAGCCGACTCTTTCAACTTATCAAATAAGTCATTAATTTTAAAAACAAAAAAACCAACTCCTACAATTAGTCCAATTGAAACACCAAAAATAAATGTGGGTATTTTTCTTTTTAATCTCATTAATTTCCACGTAAATTTAGTAAAATAAAGGAGTGCTTTTACTTTTAAATTTTGAATTTTTAACAGGCCAAAGCCAGCTGCGGTTAAGGTTTGTTAAAAACAATTGATAGAGGTAACAAGCTTATTAACTTTGCGTTAACAAGTTTAAAATTAAAAATAAAATCTTTATGAAAAAATTAATTCCTTCTGTTTTTATGGCTTGTTTGGGTGGATTTATTGCCCTCAGTGCCTCACATTTTTTTTACAATAGTAAAAATGAAAAAAATAATCAGATTTCTAATCCCGATTTAAACGCTAATTACAAACTGATTAAAAATACTGGTAATA
>CALMND010000110.1 GCA_937868565.1 uncultured Bacteroidota bacterium
AAGTATAACACCATTTTTGGATAGCTTGATGAACAAGTCCCTGCTGTTTACCAATGCATTTTCAGACGGTACAAAATCCATAGAAGGTATTCCCGCCATACTATCAAGCTTGCCTTCCTTAATGGAAAATCCATTTATTAATTCCATTTACGCTAACAATCAGCAAACTTCTTTTGCCACACTTTTAGGAAAAGAAGGTTATGAAACTGCATTTTTTCACGGTGGCATTAATGGCACCATGAACTTCGATAGCTGGGCTCCCTTGGCTGGTTACAAATACTATTTTGGTAGAAACGAATACAATAATGAAAAAGACTTTGATGGTTTTTGGGGAATTTTAGATGAACCTTTTTTACAGTTCGCCATAAAAAAAATGAATGAATTCAAAGAACCGTTTCACAGTTCAATATTTACCTTGAGTTCTCATCACCCCTACTTTATCCCTGAAAAATATAAAAACATGTTTCCTAAAACAGATTTAGAAAACTCAGAGTCAATTGGTTATGCAGACTATTCGTTAAGACAATTTTTTTCTGTTGCCCAAAAAACAAGTTGGTATAAAAACACATTTTTTGTTATAACCGCCGATCATGCCAGTCTTTCCAATCATCCTTTTTTTGCTAATCAGGTAGGAAACCTCACCATTCCCATAATGTTCTTTAAGCCAGACAATTCATTGAGTAACGTAAATCCAAAAGTATTTTGTCAAATAGACATTTTACCTAGTGTGATGAGTTTACTAGGTTATAATAAACCATTTTTTGCCTTCGGACAAAATTACAATTCAACTAAACCCCATAACTGTTATTATTATGCCAATGGTACATATTTTTTGTATACCGATAGCATGGTGTACCGCTACATAGGTAGCAACTATAATTCAAAGTACAACTACCTGCGAGATAGCTCGCTTAACAATGGAATTCCCGATTCGTACCCAAAACTTGACTCCATCATGCTAAGCAGACATCATGCTTTTCTTCAAAAATACAGCCAAACACGTATTCGTAATGAAGGTTTTGTAACATACACAGTTTAGAAAATAATAATATCTGCGTATATTCGTTATTTATTAGTTCTGAAAGCTCTCCACCAACATATCTTCATTTTTTTAATTTCCTTAAATGGTTTATTGACTGCGCAAACGAGCAGCATCTCAGGTTATATTAAAGGAACCGACAACGAACCTCTTGAAAACGTAACAATAGGAATAAAAGAAAATCAAAACGTATCAACCACCAGCAACGAAAAGGGGTTTTACTTATTGGAACTTGAACCAAATAAAATTCAAACTATTGTATTTTATGACATTAACCACAGCACCTTAACACACAGTGTTTTGGTTGAAAAGGGGAATAAAATTACTTACTCTCCCACGTTAAAATTTAAAAACGAATTGGGTCCAGTAGAAGTTAACGACATTAAAACAAGAGGCACTGAAGTAGTTGTATTGACTCCCACCAATATTCCCAACCTACCTAGTGTGAGAGGAGATGTGGAAGATCTCATCAAAACCCAAGCGGGTGTAAGTAGTAACAATGAACTAAGTAGCGGGTACAGCGTTAGGGGTGGAAATTTTGATGAAAATTTGGTCTACGTAAACGATATTGAAGTCTATCGTCCTTTTTTGGTGCGAAGCGGGCAACAAGAGGGTTTAAGTTTTGCCAACCCAAATATGGTTCAAAATATAAATTTTTCAGCGGGTGGTTTTGAAGCAAAATATGGTGACAAATTGAGCAGTGTTTTGGATATTACCTATCGTAAACCTTTAAAATTTAGTGGAAATGCTTCTGCCAGCCTATTAGGAGGCAACGTTCAAGTAGAAGGAATAACCAAAAATAGATTAATTGCCTGGAATATTGGTGCACGTTATCGCAGCAACATCTATTTACTAAACAGTTTAGACACTAAAGGTGAATATCGGCCCAGTGCAGCAGATATTCAAACATTTCTAACCTTTGATATCAACCCAAAATTCAAAGTAGAATATTTGGGTAACATAGCCAACAATAAGTACCTCGTCATCCCTACGAATCGTCAGACCGATTTTGGTACCGTTAAAGAGGCTTTACGTTTTACCGTTTATTTTGATGGAAAAGAACTCATGCAATACACGACGTTTATGAGCGGCCTTTCCGCAACTTACAAACCAAATGCCAAAACAAAACTAAAACTTATTACCTCGGCATACAGAGCTAACGAACAAGAGGTTTACACAGTGCAAGGCCAGTATTATATTGATCAATTGGAGGCAGATTTGGGTAAAAAGAATTTCGGACAGGTAGCATATAATCGCGGGGTAGGTACTTTTTTAAACAATGGAAGAAATTACCTGACGGCTACTGTTATTAACTTGGAACATAAGGGTACGCGAATCATTAATATGAACAATGAGTTCCTCTGGGGCGCCCGTCAACAATTTGAAAAAATCGACGACAAACTTGGAGAATGGAAGACCGTGGATTCGGCAGGATATATCGTTCCTTATAGTCCTAACGAAATTAATCTAACAGATGTTTACAAAACAAAGATAAGTTTACCAAGCTGGAGAACGCAAGGTTATGCTCAGTATAATTTCAACAAGACTCTGGCAGATTCCTCAAATTTAAAAATAACGGCCGGAGTGCGCGGAAATGCGTGGACTGTGAACGGTGAAACTATTATATCGCCCAGAATGAGCATAGCTTTTAAGCCAAACTGGACGAGGGATTGGCTATTTAAATTTAGTACGGGTTTGTATTACCAACCTCCTTTTTACCGCGAATTAAGGGATTTGAGCGGTGCTATTAATAAAAGTGTTAAAGCACAGCAATCTGTCCACTTCGTTCTAACCAGCGACTACATTTTCAAAATGTGGAAACGTTCCTTCAAACTCATGATGTCAGCCTATTACAAAGAGTTAACCAATGTTGTTCCTTATGAAATTGACAATGTGAGGATAAGATATTTTGCAAATAATAACACCAAGGCTTACACAACAGGTGCAGATGTGAGAATTAACGGGGAGTTCGTTAAGGGCGTTGAAAGTTGGGCTACTATCGGCTTTTTAAGAACCTACGAATATTCAAAAAACAATATCCATTATGACTACTATAACAAGGACAAAGAAAAAATCGTGAGGGGTTATACATTTGATCAGGTAAAAGCTGATAGTGTAAAAATTGACCCAGGCTATATCCCACGGCCAACAGATCAATTAGTGACTTTCGGATTATTTTTTCAAGACTACTTACCTAAATATCCCGCTTTTAAATTTAATTTGAACTTACAATTCGGTAGCGGTTTACCCTTTGGCCCTCCTAATCATTTGCGCTGGGAGCAAATAAGACGTATGCCTCCATACCGGAGAGCTGACGCAGGTTTTGCCTATAATCTTTTAAAAGAAAGCAGGGAAATAAAACGGAAAAATATCTTTAATAATTTAAAAGAAATGCTTCCATCTCTTTCTTAATTTGGAAACATTTCT
>CALMND010000111.1 GCA_937868565.1 uncultured Bacteroidota bacterium
AAAGGGCGAACAACTGAAAAACGATTAAACCAAAAATAACTATGAAGAAAATCCTTTATGCGGCGCTAAGCCTGGCCCTTACTGCAATCCTCATTTCAGCTACCACCTCGTCTCCAGCTTCACCATGCGACAGCCCCGTGGTAGGCGATCACAGCGGGGCACCTGGCGAAACCAATTGTTCCGGCTGCCATTCAAGCCCTGTTAATCCCGATCAGCCCGCGCTTCATTTTGAGTTTGAAAACGCGCCTGTGGCTTATAAGCCGGACAGTGTTTATTTAATGCACCTTAAGATCAAACGCGCCGGTCACACCAAATTCGGTTTTGTATGTACGTCATTAGATCCGTCAAACGCGGCAGCGGGCTCGTTTAGCCTGATTAATACAAGCACAACGCGCATTTACACTATGGGAGGCAGAAGGTATGTAAGCCACACGCCTTGTGGTGCCGACAGCCAGGACAGTATGGCCTGGACCTACCAGTGGAAAGCGCCAGCGACGAATAAAGGGAAGATCAAATTTTATCTGTCCACACTTGTAGCCAACCACGATCATGCGTTAACAGGTGACACAACTTACACCCGCACACTGGAGCTCGATGCCTTATCGCAGCCACTCGGTATTAAAAGCAATGAAGCAAACAACATTAAATTCAATGTTTTTCCAACCCTATTTACAAACGGTTTCACTATTGATTTTACAGGTGCAGCGCCGGGGCAATTAAAGACGATCAGCCTGCATAACATCCAGGGTAAGCTCATGCTCAAGAACAGCACCACCAATTCATCTCACTACCAAAGTGTGGATGAAACGATCCCGAATGGCATTTATTTTTTAATGATCGATGTAGCGGGTAAAAAACAAACCTGCAAAATTCTGAAACAATAAGCAGGCTTTCACGCACTAAAACTATGAAATTGGAAAACCTGAAAGCATTTCGCAGAAAGCTTCTGCGCCGTTTTGAATTACGTCCGATCCACAAGGTAATGCGCTTTTTAAAAACGCTGGACTACCTGCAAATGGATAACGTACTGGAAGTGTTCGGCTACAAAGGCGAATACCACACCCTCGATTACCTGAAGCATGTGAAACATTTAACCGTATGGGAAATTGCGCAGGACTGCGAAGCAGATCTTAAAAAGAACCTGCCGGATGCCACCATAAAAATAACCAACTCTTACAACGAAATAAAAACAACCGGAGAGATATTCGATACCATCGTAATCGACAATCACCAGGGGATTTTCGGCGATGATAAATGCGAGCATTTTGAGATCATAGAGGATTGTTTCAAAAAGCTTTCAGATAAATCTGTGCTGATCGCAAATATCATTCCCGATATTACGGTGAGCAAATACACGATCAGCGCTGAAACACAGGCGCATCATATCGAAAAAAGAAAATCGTTTTATAAGCACGAAACCGGAACATCCTTAAGCAATAATTTTATTGCCGACTTTTACATGCAGCTGGCCGATAAAAATAATTTTAAAGCGGAGCATCTTTTTATTGTGAAAAGAAACTACCTTGTAAGTTATTTGGTAGTTTGCCTGCAAAAGAAAAAGTAGATGGATGACGTTTTTCACGAGATCATAGGCCGATACAAAACAGACCAGGAATCGGTGTACAATACCTGGTTTATTAATAACGATGAGCGCTTAAAGGCATTCCGCTCCATACGCCGTGGAGTACAGCAGGTAATTAACGATATCCGTGATAAAAAATTCCCTAACGATTTTAAAGGCAGCTCTCTTGAATTTGTACTGAGCTGCATAGCCGAGCAAAAGCAGGTTTTTGTGGGGGTGGCGCATCCTTTTTACTGGAAGCCGAAACTACGGATCCCCGACATTTACGAAAATGAAAGAAACAAAAATGCCTTTGGGCAATTTCTTGAAAACTGCTTTAGTTACAACACCAGCGAACAGGAATTATTAACGGAGATCATCAAGCTGGACAATTTAAAAATAAAGGGTCTGGGCCCTGCGGTTGCCAGCATTCTTTATTTCCTGCACCCCACTATCATTCCTCCCTTTAACACAGCCATTATTAACGGGTATAACAGTTTGTTTAAGGATAATAAAAAATTAGGATCCTGGTCAGAGTATCTGCGACTAAGGGAAACGCTTATTGAAACCAATGAGAAATATAAATCATCACTATCCAATGATCTTGGGGCAATAGCAGGCCTGCTTTTTGAGATCGGTGCCAATAAAATGGTTGTTGGTCATGAAGCCCTATTAGGCGAGGCGGAGCGGCAAAAAATAGAAAAGCAGATTGAAAAGAGAAGGAAGGAAGTTGAATCAGAAGGACAGGAAGAAGATCTGCACACCGAAATGCAATACCATTTGCTTAAGATCGGGCAATCCTTAGGCTACGATGTTATCAGTGCTTCCAACGACCGTTCGCGCGGATACAATGGCAACAATTTTTCTTTTATGAGCCTGCAGCGGTTTCCCGAAATGGATTTAGGTAAAGAGGTTAACGCCACGGCGCAGCTTATAGACATTGTTTGGTTCAGGAAAGGAACAAATATTCCGGTGTGTGCTTTTGAAGTGGAAAAAAGCACCTCTATTTATTCCGGCATTTTAAGATTAACCGACCTTTCGTGCTCCATAAACAATGAGCAGGTAAATCTTTTTATTGTGCTGCCCGACAAGCGAGAAAAAGAAGTTGTGATGCAGCTGTCGAGACCTTCCATAAAAAGAAATCAAACCGAAATTCATTACATACTTTTTTCCGATCTGCGGCAGCACTGTGATGCGCTCTGTAAGTTTGGCGAGAATCACGGTATTCTTAAAAAAATATCCAAATCAGTTTTAGCAACAAGCTAACGATTTTAGTAAGTGAATTGCTGCTGCGAATTCTATCATCTAATAAATTATACCAGAATACAGCTGAAAGTGTTACACAACTAAAATGCCCTTTATGGTAAGATACATATCATTTATTCTTATTATATTTATTAACCCATAAAATTCAAATGCAAGATAAAACTAAGGGCGCCTGGCTTATACATCACACCAACAAACTAAGTGATGTTAAGAATGTAGGTGATTTTGAGGAGATCAATATTTCGGGCAAATGCGGCTTGCTGGTTAGTCATATTTCAGAAAGTGAAAAGGAATCAACCATTTCCAAAGAAAAGCTGGCACTCATTGCCAAAGCCGCAGGAATAAGCAAATTGGAGCTTCCTGGGATCCTGGACGTACTGGCTACTGAAAAGATAATTAACGTAGGAAGGAATGGCGACGTTGCGTCACTGGGTATAACCACCACGAACGTGCTGGTTCAAACATCTAACATTTTTGATAACTTAAATCCGTCCGGTGAACAAAAAGCCGCTGTCGAAATATCGGAGTTGGTCTCAGATAAGCCAGTTCCTCAAAAACAGTTGAATGAATACATCGGGGATACATATCGATTAGACGCCAAGAAGACAAATGAATTAATATCTAACGCAGAGGAGATCGGCTTTATTGATTCAGAAGAAGTAGATGCGGGCAACAAGCTTTTTTTTAATGGCAATCTGTTCAGGAAGGAGCAGTTAAACAAGACAAATGCTGTTCTTAGCACGTTGAAGGCGGAAGAATCAAGGAAAGTTTTGGAATTTGATACCATGCTTACCAAAGCAGGTTGTATCTCGCTGGTTGTGGGCATCAGGGTTTTGGGAAAAGAGCTTATAGAGAAATTACAATCTATAGGCATGTATGATTTTAATAAAGTTGCAAACGATAAGGAGCAGGTTACATTTATTACCCGGCCATCGGCCTTTGCAAAGTTTGGAAATCCATTTGAGGAAGATGCCCTGGATCTGGCGAAAGCATTTGTATCATCGTTAACCTACGGCATGAGCTACAGCAGCACCAACAGGGGAAAAATTACGATGCTGAAAGCCCTGCTGAACAAATTAATAAGCGGCTACGAAGTAGGCCCGGCAACAGCCATAGGCCAGGATTACAAAATACTGGAATTGAAAAGAGTGATTGCATTAAGACACGACATAGGAAGCAAATTCTATATGCGGCTTTTAAAAAAAGAAGTTGGCGTACTTGCACTTGAGGTGCTTAACAGCGGCGATGCCTCTGAGCAGGCAGTACTTTCACTGAAAAGCGGCAACGTAACCTCTTATGTTGGCCCGGAAGCAAACAGGGAATTTACCAGGAAAAAACAAAATCAGGAATCGAAACGAGACATAATTGATGCTTTAAGGACATTAAGATGAGCGACAAACAGGAAGAATTACCCTTTGATAAGGGAGGTAAAATGGAAGAGTTGCTGAGAAATTATTTCTTGGAACTGGGATTTTATGTTGTCCGTGGACTAAAATACAAGTATCAGGGATTTGACATTACCGATGTTGATCTGTTTCTATACAACAGGCCCACTATAGTTACGCGTGAAAGGATCAACGTAGATATTAAGAACAAAAAGACACCCGCAGCCATTGAACGAATTTTTTGGGCGGCTGGTTTAAGGGACGCGCTGCGATTTGACAATTGCATTGTTGCTACTACGGATAAAAGACCAAGTGTAAGAGAATTCGGATTAAAAAACAATGTTACCGTATTAGACGGTTCTTTGTTAAGCAAGCTGCAAAATAAGGTAAATGAAAATCGCTTCACAGAGGAAGAGTTCCTTAATCTTCTCGTGGATAATTCCAATGGAAAGTTAGTAGACGACTGGCGCAAAAAATATGAAGAAGCCAAATCGCAGCTTTTGATTGAGATGGACTTTAGTGGATGTAACAGTAAGCTCAGAACTATAAAGCACCTCTTTGAATCAGTGCTAACGAATCCAATACGCAGAGAAATTGCAACCAGGTTAATCTATGTGAACATCTCACATCTCCTTATCATTCTCGACTACCTGAATAAAGAAACAGCTTTTCTCGATCATCCCGACAAATTAAAAAAATTAGAAGAGGGGCTTAAATATGGTAACCTGGGTCAGGACGGGATCAGTAGAACCGTGAACCTTGCCGTAAAGTTAACCGGCCAAAAAGGTCAGATCGAAAAAATGGTTAAGCAGGTATACGATAGAATTCCAATTGTCGTGCTCACCGAATTTATTGCGAAGGCCGAAGTTTCAAAATCGTTATTTAAAATGGCAAAAGAATTTGAAGCAAATGGCTACGCCCGTACTTTCGTTAATCCAAATTCCCTTACCAACGAGCTGCAGTCGGTTATTGCCGTGCTACTTGATTTTAATGAGCTGGAACGAAAAAAATTCTTCTCTGTATATTAAGTAAAAGAAAACACTGTACCGCTGAAACTCAGCAACAGAGCGACTTACATAATTTTATGATTTTTATTTATTGCAACAATTATGATATATTGCACCGCAATAAAACCTACATCATAAAATTCGCTTCATGCCTTTTCTTAGATTTACAAACCAAATACCATTAAGAACACTTCGCCGGGATTACGTGTGGCTGGATTATATAAAAATTACCGGTGGAGATTATTCCGGTATTATGATAGTGGTGCAGGACGCTAAAAATAAAAGTGTAGAGAAGCGCATCTTATCCGAATGCACCGAAGCGAAGGATGATGGGGGCAAGATCTACGAATTTAATCAAGATGGATCCGGGGCGATCATACGATTCGATAAGGTTGACAAATACCTCATTGAAGTGGTAAGCAAGCAGAACCGCTTTTTTGACCTGAAATTATATTATAAGTAAATCGGGCAATTGCACGGCCCCGGGTTGAGCCCTTTCAAAAATACATTAATCAGTTAGAACAATTGAAGAACGCTTATTTCCATTGATATCTCTAAGAAAATACATGCCTGCTGCAAGCCCTGTAAGATCTATTTGAGTTGTTGATCCGGATTTAAGCTCAATCTGCTTTACACAGGTACCTAAGGCGTTATATAGGCTTAACTGCCCGTCTGATGCAGACCTGATATTTAAAAACCCCTGGCTTGGGTTAGGAAATATCTCAAACCCGATTGAATTATCAGTAGTTTCATCCAGTCCCGTGCATCCGGAAACTTTTACCATAACAGAGCTGGTGGAGGTGCATCCAGCCATAGACGTTCCTGTTACGCTATATACGGTAGCCACTGTCGGCTGAACTGTAACGAAGGTATTGGTACTTGTGTTCGACCACGAATAGGTATTGGCACCATTTGCAAAAAGCATGGTTTTCTCACCTCTACAAATATATAAGCTACCCCATGAGATAAATACATTTGGTACAGCGGCCACAGTCGTTGTAGCGGTAGCCTCGCAGGAAGGCCCTGGCGTAAAGCGATACACTTCATGAGTAGCGCTCCACCCTGATGTGCCATTTTTACCGGGAATCGTATAAGCAAGGTTTCCCGAATAATCCTGCATGCCTGTGGTGGCATTAACCTGTACTGAAGGTGAGGGTTTTATTGCAAGATTGATCTCGATAATATTTGTTGTTTCAAAAAGAAGTATGGTTCCTGTTACCGGATCGCCGCCGTGGCCGTTGTTGTGGTGAAAAATGCAATTGTAATTCACCATAAAAGTACGGTTTGGCGCAGCTCCAAGTAAGGAATGCCTGATTGTTCCACCAAACGAAGGATCAAGATCAGACCAGTAAAGCGCGATTATATTTTTTGGTGCAGATACCGACGGTAAAGCTTTCCCCTGGCAACAGCCGTCAGGCTGGTTAGGCGAAAACGAAATAAACCCGTTAGAGCTGATATACACATGACTGAAAGTATCGCAAAAAAACTTGAAGTTAAATCCAATTGGCACAGCCGGGCTGACCTCGTTATCACCAAGCTGCGCGATCACGTCCGTGCCGTTAGAAAGATTGACATAAGGAACACTCGTGACCGAATAAGATTTTGAGCAATAACTGTATTGCAAGGTGTGGCCTCCTACACCAGCCAGTGCGGGATTAAAATTTCCGTTTACAATACCCGGGCCTGTTAGTGTGCCTCCAGCAATTGCGGTGGTTAAAGTGGCAGGTGCTGAATTTACGCAATACGAGCTGCTTAAGCCGGAGATCAAGCATTGTGCTTTACCTTGTAAACTAACAATTGCCAAAGCGGCAATAATTCTTAGACTTAAATTCATAAATCTAAGTTATGTATTAACGGCATTCCGTACTTACATAATTATATGAAACTGTAAATCAGTATAACTTATCCTGCAGCTACTTCTTCGGCTTTAAACCCGGCTTTTTCAACCTCTTTCTTGATGTCATCGACCGTGAGGTCTTCGGTTTCAACTGTCAGGATCTTCTCTGGCGTGTAAATATCCACTTCCCATTTGTCAATTCCTTCTTTCCCGTCAAGGAACGGTGTTACCTTTCCAACACAACCCATACACTTAATATTTGATTTGAATTTTAGCGTTTTCATAATTACTTGTTTTAATGATACAAAGTTACTGCGGCTTGCTACCAGGCTTGTTATACAATTTAGAGTGATTTGTATAAAATTATTTGATTTTAAAATTTGGCTCTTTTTCATCCACGCATATTCTTACCTTCGTAGTGCAATGAAGATTTTTATTAAGAACATGGTGTGTAACCGCTGTATCATGGTAGTGAATTCTATTTTTGAAAAACACGGATATACGCCAGCCAACACTACGCTGGGTGAAGTGGTAGTAGAACCGGGTACCATACCCGGCGCAACCATGAAGTTGATAGAAACAGATCTTTTGAAAGTAGGGTTTGAAAAAATAGACGATAAAAAAGTAAGGATCATTGAAAAGCTAAAAAATAGCATTGTCCGCAAAATACATCACACCGATTATGTGGATATGAAATTCAACTGGTCATCAGTACTGGTGGATGAACTGCACCTGGATTACAATTACCTGAGCACGCTTTTTTCATCGGTGGAAGGCGTAACCCTGGAACACTATATTATTAAGCAGAAAATTGAGCGCGTAAAAGAGCTGCTTTTTTATGATGAGCTTAACATGAGCGAAATTGCAGATAAATTGGGATATAGCAGCGTACAGCACTTATCCACCCAGTTTAAAAAGATCATTGGCTGCACGCCTTCAGAGTTTAAAAAAGCGCACCCAAAAGACCAATTAAGAAAAGGTATTGATTCGGTTTAAGTACCTCCAATGAAATACCGGATGTAAATTTTAGCATTAATTACCATTGAAGAGTTGGACAATAAAAATCAGAACTATAATTGTGCTGAGCAAAGCATGAGGAAATTCACAACCATATTAGCAGTATTGTTTTACCTGATCCCAACACTGGGATTCTCGCTTACTTCTCATTACTGTGGCGGAAAGCTGCCCTCTGTATCTTTCGATCTTTCTAAAGATAAAACCTGCGCTTGCGGTTCAAAAAAAGCAATGAACAACTGCTGCAAGAACACAACCTGTGTTTTTAAAACCAGCAACGATTCGCACCAGGCTGAATATTTTAACCTGGACTTTCAAAAAGATTTTGAATTTGATGCGCCGGAAATTACGCTTTCGCTTCTAAGTGTTGGTTTTTTTGCGACTAACACAATTGCATATTCTGGCAGCACATCCCCTCCGCCAGCCAAAGAGCCGCTGTTCTTACAGAACAGGGTTTTCAGGATTTGATTAATCGTTTCTTTTTTTACGTTCACTGCATTTAACGCATTGAGCTGATCTGCGCTATCACTGCGCAAAATCAATTTATTACAACAATTAAAAAGAAATTTAAAATGAAATTCACAAGCAAAATCGTGATGATGATAGCAGCGCTATTATCTTTCGCAACCAACCGCAGCTATGCTGCCATTAAAAATCCAAAAACAGAAACACTCAAAGTATATGGTAACTGCGATATGTGTAAAAACAGGATCGAGGAAGCCGCCAACAAAAAGGATCTTGCAAAAGGCGACTGGAATGCCGATACCAAAATGCTTACACTTACTTACGATAGCGAGAAAACAAGCGCTGCAGAAGTAATGAAACGTGTGGCGTATGCGGGTTATGACAATGCATTATTTCTTGCTCCCGATGCGGCTTACGCAAAACTACCCGGCTGCTGCCAGTACGAAAGACAGCATGCAGATGCTGCCTTAAGCAATTCAAAAAAAGAGATCTTACAGGATACAGTTAAAAAATCCGGTCCAATGACAGATGTTTTTGCCGCGTATTTCGGCTTAAAGGATGCGCTTGCAAAAGATGATGGAAATACCGCCAGTGCCCAGGCGAAAGCGCTTTATAAAGCCATTGATAAAGTGCAGATGGATAAATTGAGCCCGGAGCAGCACACCGCGTGGATGAAGCTACAGGAAAAACTATCTTACGATGCAGAGCATATAAAAGGTGTTACTGAAACGGAACACCAAAGAGAACATTTTGTGCCGCTGTCAAAAAACATGTATGAGCTGGTAAAAGTTTTTAAAACAAGTACGCCCGTGTACTATGATTATTGCCCTATGGCAAATAATGGGAAAGGTGCTACCTGGTTAAGTCTCCAAGAAAAGATCAGCAATCCGTACATGGGCAAATCCATGTCAACCTGCGGTAAGGTGCAGGAAACCATTTCCAAATAACAATATACAGCTGCGCTGCGAGTAAACTTCGCTTGCCTTTGCACAAGTAGATGAAAGCCGGGTATAAAACCCTGGCTTTATCTGGTTGTCACTGGCCGGTATGCAGCAACTTATTTATCGGTGATACTCGTTAAGATTGCTTAAGCAATCCTTAATGCGTGTCATCACAACAAACACTTATTACCATGAAAACAAATATTATAACATTTCTGCTGGTGATGATGGGAGTTTCCCTGTTCTCGCAGAAAGTTGTGCGCTACGATTTGTATGTGCGCGATACACTCGTCAACTTTTCGGGAAAAGAAAAACGAGCCATTTCGGTAAACGGACAAATACCAATACCGACGCTTACTTTTACAGAGGGTGACACGGCAGAGATCTACGTTCACAACGAGCTGAACGAAAAAACCGCCCTGCATTGGCATGGGCTATTCCTGCCCAACAAGGAGGACGGTGTACCCTACCTCACGCAAATGCCGATTGAGCCCCACACTACCTATCTTTACAGGTTCCCGATCATTCAATCGGGTACGCACTGGTATCACAGTCACTTTGGGCTCCAGGAGCAGATTGGCATGTATGGCAGCTTTATTATGAACAAAAGGAGCAGCGATCCTACCTTCCGGAAAGGCATCGATGATCTTCCCGCAGTGCCCATTGTGTTAAGCGAATGGTCGGATTACAAACCAGAGAATATTCACCGCATGCTTCATAACGCCAGCGACTGGTTTGCTATTAAAAAAGGCACCACGCAATCTTATGGCGAGGCAATTAAAGAAGGATACTTAAAAACCAAGCTCAACAATGAATGGAAGCGGATGAATGCCATGGATGTGAGTGATGTCTATTACGACAAGTTTCTCATCAATGGTAAAAACGAGAGCCAGCTTACTCAATTTAAAGCGGGCGACAAAGTAAGGTTAAGGGTTTCCAATGGCGGGGCCTCTTCCTACTTCTGGATGCAGTATGCCGGTGGAAAAATCACGGTAGTTGCCAATGACGGTAACGATGTAGAGCCGGTGGAAGTAGACCGGCTTATCATTGCGGTTTCCGAAACGTATGATATTCTTGTTACCATTCCCAAAGACGGTGTAGCGTATGAATTTTTAGTAACGCCTGAAGACCGCACTAAATCTGCATCGCTTTGGCTTGGCGACGGCGTAAAAAAACTAGCCAATCCATTTCCGAAGCTCAAATATTTTGAGGGCATGAAAATGATGAACGACATGATGAAGATGAACGGCGACCTTGACGACATGGGAATGAGCATGAGCCTTAATAAAATGGATATGAACGTTGTGATGTACCCGGAAATTACCGGTGCAGCAAAAAAGAAGGGAAAGAAAATGAAGAAGATGGACATGAAAGGGATGAACCAGGAGAGTGAGACCGATGTACAGGATATGAAAATGGGCGGTAACCACGCGATGAGCAATGGAGATCAATATAATTCCAATGCGCTGTCTGATATTGTAACGCTGAATTATTCCATGCTTAAATCACCAACAAAAACCACGCTGCCTGACGCTCCGGTAAAGACGCTTTATTTCACGCTTACAGGTAATATGAACCGGTACGTGTGGAGCATTGATAATAAAGTGGTATCGGAAACTGACAAGATCCTGATCCGCAAAGGAGAAAATGTACGCATTGTCATTCACAACAATAGCATGATGCGGCACCCGATGCACCTGCACGGTCACGATTTCAGATTGCTGAACGGCCAGGGCGATTATGCTCCGCTAAAAAACATAGTGGATATTATGCCGATGGAAACTGATACCCTAGAGTTTAACGCCAACGTAGAGGGTGATTGGTTTTTTCACTGCCATATCCTGTACCACATGATGTCAGGCATGGGGCGCGTGTTCAGCTATGAAAACCAGGCGGCCAACCCTGAAATAAAAAATCCAAAATATGCGCAGCGTAAACTATTTGCTGACGACAGAAAATTTCATTTTATGGCGGAGAATAATTTCTCAACGAACGGAAACGACGGCATGGCCATGTATTCAAACACGCGCTGGCAGCTTAGCTCAGAATGGCGCTTGGGTTACAATGCCATGCATGGCTACGAGGTAGAAAATCATTTGGGACGATACGTTGGCAGGATGCAATGGTTTATGCCCTTTATCGGGTACGATTACCGCTACCAATCGGAAGAGCACACGTCTGAACTCCAGTC
>CALMND010000112.1 GCA_937868565.1 uncultured Bacteroidota bacterium
GAATCAATTGCTCCCGCTACTTTAATAGTAAAAGAATTTCCCTCAGCATCAAATTGCTCCTGATCAACAGAGTCGGCCTTGATAACCATTTTATCACGAATAGCGGATTTTTCATAGGGAACCAAAAACTCTTCATCATTAAAAGCAATAATTTGCCCAGAGAGAATATATTTAGTCATTAACTGCATGATAGATATCCGAGTAAGATTTGCTTCAACTGGGTAGTACAGCTGTTGATTTACTTTTTCTCTAATATCAATTACTCTCCATACTCTCTTTTCCCAGGTAACATCACCCTCGCGAAGATGGGTGTAGGGTATAAAACGACGATTCACCGCATTTTCCTTATCATATACTCCGTCTTTATAATCTCCAGGTTGAAATATACTGGGCTGCGCAGCGATTGTTAAAACAATCAGGTTTACCAGAACAACCAATAAAATATGAGAGTAACGTTTCATTTTATTTTTATTTAGTTTTTATTTTAAAACTTTCATACCGCAAGAAGAGGAATAAATAATGCCGTCTGGGCCTTTTACTTTAATGTCAATATAAATTTTCGATCCAACATCAGCACCTTTAAAAATATTGATGGCATCAGCTGCGAGGTTAGCTCCGTTACCGGCAGCTGTCGCCAACTTACCCTTTACCTTACCAACCAGATCATAACTTTGCACAATGTAATTTGCCTGAAAGTCAAAACCATTAGCACCGGCACCAATAGCACCCACGGTACTTAAATCACCCTTTTTCATTTCAGCTGGAGCAAATTTTCCACCCACTTTAGCTTCAGGTTTTGGCAATGGCTTTACTCTAAACTTAATCGGAGGACCTTGAGGTTTAACACCTTCTTTCGTTTTCGCCGAAACCGTTACCATACATTCACCAACACCTGTGAAAGTAAAGTCGTATTTGCCCGGCTCGCCCCGAGGTTTGTAAACAACGCCCGAGCCAGAAGCAGTAATCTGAATATCGCTTGGGGAAATACCAGCAGCAGAAGCAGATACCGGATTAACAACTCCACGGTAAAATACGTTCATTTGTTCAGCAGAGACTGAGGCAGCTGACTTAGCAACTTTATACTCTCCACCAAAATTATAATACTCAAATGATCCGTCCGGCTTTTTATACTTAATCACCCCGTTAAACTTTTGGTCACCCGGTCCACCTGTTCCCACTTCATATTTACCCATACCACCAACAATTGGAATTGGATTACCTTTTGCTCCTTTTGAGGCAGCGGCTGAGTCAACGCCTAATAACACTTCCATATCTCCTGCTCCTAATTTAGAATTAGAGGCGGCAAGAAATATATCGGCTGTGTATTTTTGTCCTGCTTGAATATAGGAAGAGGGGGCAATAACCTTTGCAATAATGTTATCGAATTTAATAGCCAATTTACCACTTGCACTACTAAATACCTGCAATATTTCAGCTTCTACGTTTCTAAGATCCGCTTGCAGTTTATTCATGTTCACGTAAACAGCTGCCATTGGAAGGTGTTCAACATTATCCATCTCCCAAGTAAACTTAATGCCGTCTTCCTCAAATCCGCTTGGTTCTGGTTTAAGAATATCAATTTTCTTTTTAAGATTGTCAAAATCTTCTTTAAGTAAATTTAAGCCTTTTGTTTTCTGCATCCTCTCCAATTGGCTAATTAACTTACTATGCAAACCCTCTAATTTTGTTCTTAACTCATCAGCCGATAAAGGGCCTTTTGCAGGCGCATCACCTGTACCCAACATAACGGTCATCGGTTTGTCATAATCTCCTATATTTGCAAAATAAGGCTCCTTTCTAAGATTAATTGAGTCTACTGTTAGCTTTTGCGAAGGATCCAAACCCAAAACATAATGTACCATGTTGGCTTTTACATCATCGATATAAAGGAAAATTTCCTTCATGTCTTTTTGCGCAGCCTGTGCTTCTTTAAAATAAGGCTCAGCAGCTTTGTTACCGTTAATTGTTACCTTAAATGCCTCAGTTACGCGCTCGTTATTAGCCGCCATATTCCGTTTGGATTTTTCCAAACTATCATTTACCGAGAGATAACCATTCAGAATTGACTTGGACACGTTTAGCGCTAGCATCGCCGTAAGTACCAAGTACATCAAGCCAATCATCTTCTGTCTGGGGGTTTCTTTTCCGCCTGCCATTTTTTTTAAATACTGTTATATTGAGTTAAACAATTTCTTAAGCATTAACAACCACCAATTTAATTGGGCTTAACATTCATGGCACTTAACATATTACCATAAATTGTATTTAGAGCGGTTAAGTTACTTGACAATGAAGCCATTTCCTGACGATACTTCTTAGTATCATCAACCGAATCGTGTAAGTTCTTCATTAACTCAGCCAAACCACCGTAAAACTTATTAGTAGCCTCTAAGTGTGTTTGACCGCCTTGCAATTGTAATTCATAAGTAGCGTTTAAAGAAGAAAGATTTTTAGATACCTTTTGAAGAGAATCACCGATAGAATTACCAACTTCACTTGTATCAGCTAAACCAGCTAATGAACTGGCTGCTTTACTATAAGTATCTGATAAATTTGATACATTCTTTGCTGCACTTTTAACATTGTCAACGTATTCATTGGTTGCTAAAGTTGCATTGCTTATGTCTGCCATTTTACCAGCAGTATCAGTCAATGAACGCATACCAGTTCCAAGGCTTTCAATCAAATCCGGACCGATTTTTGCGTCATCCAACAAATTATCCAACTGCGCAGAAATAGGAAGATTTTCCTCAGCTTCTTCCTCCTCGTGCTTATTCAATTCATGACCCATTCCAGATAATTCCGGGTAAGCCAGTG
>CALMND010000113.1 GCA_937868565.1 uncultured Bacteroidota bacterium
TGATTTTATTATTCCCGAAATTGAAGCAATAAGAACCGAGCGATTTTATGATTATGAAAAACAAGGTATAATCGTTGTTCCCAGTGCACGCGCTGCGAATTTTACAATGAACCGGAAGGCCATACGCGACCTTGCTGCTAAAGAACTTGGTTTACGTACAGCCAATTACCGATACGCAAAAACGCTCGAAGAGTTTACAGCGGCCGTTGGTGAAATTGGAACTCCCTGCGTGGTAAAGCCTTTAATGAGTAGTAGTGGAAAAGGCCAAAGCGTTTTAAAATCTATGGATCAGCTATCTGCGTGCTGGAACTATGCTATGGAAGGGTCCCGAGGTGACTACAAAGAAGTAATTGTAGAAGAGTTTATACAATTTGATTCGGAGATTACACTGCTAACCGTTACGCAAAAAAGCGGGGTAACTTTGTTTTGTGCGCCTATCGGTCATAGACAAGAGCGAGGAGACTATCAGGAAAGCTGGCAACCTTGTGCTATTAATAGTTCAGATTTGCAGGAGGCTCAGAATATGGCTAGAAAAGTAACAGCTGCATTAACAGGTAACGGTATTTGGGGCATTGAATTTTTTCTCACAGCTAATGGTGTTTATTTTAGCGAGCTTTCGCCGAGACCACATGATACTGGCATGGTAACTCTTGCTAACACACAAAATTACAATGAGTTCGAATTACACTCCCGCGCTGTTTTGGGCTTACCCATACCTGAAATTGAATTAATTCGTCAAGGTGCTTCTGCGGTTGTTTTAGCTTCTCAAGAGGGCGGCAGACCCTCTTTTAATGGTCTGGAAGAAGTCTTAAACAATCCCAGAACTGATGTGAAAGTTTTCAATAAACCAAGTACAAGGCCCTATCGACGTATGGCGGTGGTTGTTTGTAACGATGATGTAGGTAATGACATAAATAAAACCAAAGAAAAAGCCATTGCACTTGCCAAAAAAATCGAAATAATTCATTCATGAGAGCTTTCGTTCGTGTTCTCTTTTGTTTGATTTGTCTTTCTTTAAAATCACAAAACAATCTTTCGCATAACATTCCAAAAGAAAGTTTACTGTCAAAATTGGTTCCGGGAGATTCTTTGATTTTTTATCAATGTCATGTTGAAAAAGCGGTTCAACAACTTTCCACCGCTTCCGGACAAACACTTACGGGCAATACCCAAAAATACTCGATTACCGACAAATTTGTGATTACAAAAAAATCCCTTGGGTTTAGCGTTAACTATTATACTTCTTCATTCACAGTATTCCCTAATCGTAGATTTTCAGGGTTGAAAATACGTGAGAAAGCTTATTGGGATTTTAAAAAAGAAAGCTCTTTCGAACTTAATGAAAAAACACTTAATAATTTATTGGCTCTTGAAAAAAAAGGACGGGAAGCCATGGAATATGATTATGCTATAACAAAATACACCACCAATCAATTAATAATTAAGTACAAAAAAGACTTTAAACAATTAGTGATTGATGGAGATTATGTGTTGTCCAGGTTCCTTTTGAAATAGTTTAGCTTCACGGTTTAACACCGTATTAGGTGTTTGAGACAGGGTTTCGCAAATAACTTTTTCTTCGCTTGTTCCCACTGTTTATTGATAGCTCTGTGTTGAATTTTTCTGCAGTTAACCCTGCATCGCAATAAAAAAACTATTTTTCATGTTTTCTTTGTTATAACGCAAAGGCAACTTTGTTTCGTAATCCACTAATTTGTTTCCTGATTGTTCGAGAATACATTGTCCGGCTGCAGTATCCCATTCCATCGTGGTTCCAAAGCGCGGATATTCATGAGCCTTTCCCTCTGCTACCCAACATTGCTTGATACTGCTTCCAACACTGATAATGTCCACAGAACCATACATGTTTTTCAGGTAATTAATTCTTTCGTTCACTTCACGACTCAGATGCGATCGACTGGCAACCAGTGTATAACTCTTAGGTGGTTTTTGCAGTGGCAATTTTTTTGAGAACTCAAACAGATTTTCGGCGATGTTTTTTTTTGTGAGTTCGCAAATTAAATCATGCTGAGTTATTTTGTAGCTCCCCAACCCTTGCCCTGCAAAATAAATATCCTTTTGAACAGGTATATAAATTACACCAATAATTGGTTTACCATTTTCGACCAATGCGATGTTTACCGTGAACTCTCCGTTTCTTTTTACATACTCTTTGGTTCCATCCAAAGGATCCACAATCCAAGCCCTGATCCAATCTTTTCTAATAGAATATGCGGGCATTTCCTCTTCTTCGCTTATAACCGGAATGTTGGATGCTGCCAAAACAGCGGCTATACATTTACCGGAAACTTTGTCTGCATAAGTTACCGGAGTATTATCCGATTTAGTCTCTACATAGAAATCGGTTCCATAAATTTTTAGAATTTCCTCTCCCGCTTCGATAGCTGCCTTTACTGAAAGTTTTAGAAGTGAAACAATTTCCATGTTTACTTCGTACCTATTTCAAACCCTTTTCTTTTCCAATCGTCGAACCCCTTTTCTAGATTTACGACTTCTCTAAAGCCCATTTTTTCCATTAATTCGGCGCAATCTCCGCTTCTTCCACCGCCTGCGCAATAAATTAAATAGGTTTTCTTCCTGTCCAATTTGGCTATCATTTGTCGGGCATTCGTATCTAAAAAGTCAATTTGCAAAGCTCCTTTAATCATTCCCTTCCTCGTAATTTCGTCTTTTGTACGTAAATCAATTACCGTTGCATTTTTATTTTGCATGTGGTTTTTAAAAGTTTCAGCGTCAACGTTCTTTATTTTTGTTTGAGCTAAACAGAGGTAGCCCGCAAAAAACAAAAAACCAAATATCATTTTTCTCATGAAGTAAATTTAGACTTTAATATAATTATTCTTACAAAAATATAATTATTAATGACCTTTTAATACTTTAAATCATTTATAATCAGATACATATTCATTTCTGCTTTTGTA
>CALMND010000114.1 GCA_937868565.1 uncultured Bacteroidota bacterium
CATTACTATTGCTTGATATACTGGAAGGTGAACCAGTGGATGAACAGTACAAAATGAGTGTTTATCTCTCACAGCGCCTCCAATACGAGTACCATTACCTTAGCGCTCTTTTTTCCGAGATCGAAGGCATTTCGATAGAAAAATATTTTATACTCCTGAAAATTGAAAAGGTAAAAGACCTTATCGAGTACGGTGAACTGAGCTTAAGCGCAATTGCTTATAAAATGGGCTACAGCAGCCCGGCTCACATGACCCACCAGTTTAAGCAGGTTACCTCCATGACACCTACGCACTTTAAAATGCTAATCATGAATTATAATAAAATCAAAAAATAAACAAAGTAAAACGTAAACTATGAAAGTAAAAGCAATCATCCTTATCCCGGTAGCAGCAGTAGCATTAATATTTGCAAGCTGCATGAAAACACCTATGGCCTGCGTTGACAGTCCGTCAAAAACCGCAACAGTAGGACAACAAGTATCATTTGATGCCAGCTGTTCTATGGATGCAAAACATTACACATGGGATTTTGGTGATGGCAGCACCGGCGAGGGAGAAACTGTAACCCATGCATATAACACCAAAGGCACCTATACTGCAAAAGTAAAGGCCATGTCAAAGAACATGAAAAAGGAGAGCGAAAAAGCGATCACCGTTACCGTTAACTAACACAAAGCTTTCAGGACCTCTAAATTTTGTAGCAGCAATGGATAGAAAGCAGTTTATAAAACTATCATGTGGCGGTGTAGCCTATTCCCTCTTTGGGGGAATAGGCTGGCTTGCCACAGGCTGTAAAAAGCAGAGCATGGCTGGCATGAACATGGGCGGAATTACTGTAAAATCTGGTACGTTTAATAATCCCCTGAGATTACTACAGGTAATCGATGCCGGTTCACCGATCAGCTTGAAGGCTGCTGAAAACAAGGCGGAAATAATTATGGATAAAGTTTCGCGCGTGAAAGGTTATGCCGATGGCATTCTTGCACCGCTTATCCGCGTAAACAAAGGCCAGAACCTTGTTGTGAACTTTAGCAACCAACTGGAAGAAGAAACAAACATTCACTGGCATGGTTTGATAATTCCAGATGCAATGGACGGGCATCCGCGCCACACGGTTGCGCCGGGCGGATCATTCACCTACCAGTTCACGGTATCGCAGCAGGCAGGCACAAACTGGTTTCACCCGCACCCGCATTTAAAAACGGGTCGGCAGGTTAACAAAGGTTTGGCGGGCATGCTGGTGGTAAACGATCCCCAGGAAGCAGCGCTGAGCCTGCCATCAGGTGAATTTGAGCTGCCTATTATTATACAGGATAAACGTATTTATGCCGATGGCAGCATTAATTATTCGCCTAACTCTGACGAAGTAATGAGCGGCTATTTTGGGGAGCATATCTGTGTGAATGGATCCTGGTCAGCCTTTCATTCTGTAAAAACAAAAATTTACAGGGTCCGTATCTTAAACGGTTCCAATGCCAGGGTGTACAATCTTTCATTGAGCAACGGTGCGGCTTTTTACGTGATAGGATCCGACGGTGGCCTTTTGCCCCAGGCACAAGCTATCAATCAGTTGTTACTGTCGCCGGGAGAAAGAGCCGATATCCTCATCGATTTCAGTAAGGAAGCCGTTGGAAACGCCGTGTTCCTGCAGAGCGATGCTTTTGCCGGGGGAGATTCGCAGGGAAGCGATGCTTTCAAAATAATGAAGTTTGCAGTAAGCGAAAAAGTGGCTGAGACATTTGTGATGCCAGGCACGCTTGCACCTCTGGCGTCTTTAGATGCTTCACAGTCGCTTAAAACACGGTCGTTTGATATTTCCAATGCACACTCTGCCATGCCAGCCGGAATGGATATGGGCAATTCTGATGCTATTCACAAAATAGGTGGCAAATCGTTTTCGATGGAGCGTGTGGATGAGACAGTGGCTGCAGGAAGCATTGAAGTATGGGAATTTGACAATAGCAAGGGCACGGATATACATCCTATGCACCTGCATGGGGTACATTTCCAGGTGCTTTCAAGAGTTGGCGGTCGTGGCGTAATTGCGCCGCATGAAACAGGCTGGAAAGATACTGCGTTATGTATGCCAGGCGAAAAAGTCAGGATCATCATGAAATTTCCTGATAACCCTGGCCTCTTTGCTTTTCACTGTCACAACCTGGAGCACGAAGACAGTGGTATGATGTTAAACTATAAAATCGCTTAAGATGAAAAATTTGTTACTGGCCGTCGCACTGCTTGTTGCAGTGATGACGAAGGCGCAGTCGCGGCTTAAAATTGGCCCTTATTATACGCTTGGTGTTTCCAGCTACTATGGCGGCGGCTCCGGGATGGGTATGGGAAATAGTCCTGACTACGCTTTTAAGCCTTCAATGGGACTTGGTATTACGGGGCAATATGCGCTAAACGATCACCTGGGCCTGATCCTCAGCTCAGGGTATCAGCAACGCGGCGCCACTTTCGATAAAGGCATGTATCCCTACGATCCTAAGTACAGGTTCAATTACCTGGACATAGGTGCAGGCGTGTATTACGAAACAAAGGCTGTGATCAGAAAAAGCAGGCTGCGCGTGGATCTTGCGGGTACTTACAATCGCTTGCTCAGGTCAGAACGAATAAATAGTTATGAAGCGTACAACCTGGCGGATGATTCTAAAAAAAATGATTTCGGCATCGTAATGAGTTTAGGGCTCGTGATCCCAAGGGCGCAGCATGATGTCTTCTATCTGTCTGCATTTTCAAACCTTGGGCTATCTAATGTGTTTGGCGGTGTGCTGGCAGAGAACGGCCAGGTTGGTAAAAATATGCTGGTGGGTTTAAAGCTCTCCTTCCTTTTAGGATTCAAGAACAAAACAGAAAATGAGTAACGAGACCTATATTCCGGCACTGCGCTATAATTGGCTAACTGCCTTTTATGACTGGTTAATAAGATTAACCCTGCCGGAAAAAGAATTTAAAAACGAGCTGGCCGATCAGGCTTGTCCGCAATACGGACACCGCGTGCTCGATTTTGGCATGGGTACCGGCACGCTAAGTATACTTATCAAAAAAAGATATCCGTTTGTAACCATGCTGGGGATAGACGTTGACCCTAAGGTTTTGAAGATAGCTAAACACAAGATCGCTAAAAGTAAGGTAGACGTGGACTTTTATACTTACGGGGGAAAGAAGATTCCTTTGAATGATTGCAGCATTGACAAAGTTGTCTCTTCCCTCGTTTTCCATCATTTGCTTACACATCAAAAAACGGATAGCTTAAAAGAGATCTACAGGGTGCTAAAAGAAAATGGCACGCTTCACATTGCAGACTGGGGTAAGCCCTCCAATTTCTTTATGCGCCTGGTTGCTTACCCTTTTCAATTGTTCGATGGCATTAAAAATACCCGCGATAATATCAATGGTCGTCTTCCTGAACTGATGCGCGAGGCAGGTTTTAAAGACGTGTGCATCCTAAAAAAATACAATACCGTTTTTGGAACGCTTCAGCTTTTCGAGGCCACCAAGCGCGAATCGCCTAACACAAATTTTTCACTTAACTAACATGAAAAACAAGAGATTATTTTTCACGCTGTCACTAAGCCTTTGCCTGCTGGCTTTTGCAGGTATAGCACAGCAATCGCCCTGCGATTTCGACAACCATAAGCATAAAC
Organism: uncultured Bacteroidota bacterium; assembly: GCA_937868565.1. Taxonomy (GTDB): domain Bacteria; phylum Bacteroidota; class Bacteroidia; order B-17B0; family Aurantibacillaceae; genus Aurantibacillus. Next base: position 3,651 of record CALMND010000114.1, read on the forward strand.
ATGCTCAAAGCATGGAGCAAAGCAACGCTCTCATTAGCCAGTACACCCAGCGCCAGGCTTTATTTAAGACCGCGAATAACGGGCCTGTAAAAGTTATACCGGTGGTGGTACATATTATTCATAACGGTGGAGTTGAAAATATCTCCGACGCTCAGGTACAAAGCCAGATTGATGCGCTGAACGAAGACTACCGTAAAATGACAGCTACACCGGGCTTTGGTACCGGCGTAGATACAGAGATACAATTTTGTCTCGCAAAAAAAGATCCGCAGGGGCGATGCACCAACGGCATTGTGCGCGTACAGTCTCCTTTAACCAACCATCAATCGTATCAGCGGGCAGCGCTGGCCGCATTAAGCAGCTGGGATGCTACCAGGTATCTGAACATCTACGTGGTTAAAACAATGGGCGGCGGTGTGCTGGGTTACGCCTCCTTTCCGGGCGGGCCAGCCAGCCAGGACGGCAGCGTGATGGTTCACAATGCGTTTGGAAGAATGGGAACCGCTGCTGCACCAAACAACATGGGCCGCACCGGTACGCACGAGCTGGGGCACTGGTTTGGCCTTTACCACACCTTTAATGGCGGCTGTGGTACGGATACCTGCCTGACCGGCGATCTTGTATGCGATACGCCACCGGTTAGCAATCCCAACTTCGGATGCCCGACAACTGCTAATACCTGCAGCAACGATGTTCCTAATGTTAACGACCAGATCCAGAATTACATGGATTACACCAACGATGCCTGCAAGAGCATGTTTACGCAAGGCCAGAAAACCAGGATGCAGGCCACGCTTAATACGATCCGGACGGTGATCTGGTCAAACTCAAATCTTATTTCCACGGGCTGTGATTCAGGATTTGTAAGCCCTCCATGCAATGTTGTTGCAGATTTTATAAGCAATGGAGACACCATTTGCCTCGGAGGCTCGGTTGTGTTTACCAACAGGTCGCTCAATAGCCCAAATGCATACAAATGGTATTTCGCGGGTGGCACTCCTTCTTTGAGCACGGCGGCTAACGCAACGGTTACATACAATATGCTTGGCACTTTTCCTGTAAAGCTGGTGGTTACAAATAGCCAAGGGAGCGATAGTGTTTTATTCAATAACTATATCACGGTCATAAATCCCGGCATTGGGCAGCCACTCCCTTTCTTTGAAGGGTTTGAAACGAATGTTTTTCCACCGAATAATATAAGCATTGACAATCCTGATGCTGGTATAACCTGGCAAAGAGATACAATGGCGACCGCCTTTGCTGGCATGGGCTCGGCAAAGATAGATAACCTGGTTAATACAAATTACGGCCAGGCAGATGCGCTGGTATTACCGCCTTTTGATTTTACCTCGTCATCCGCTCAAACGCTCACCTTTAAATGGGCGTATGCAAGGAGCGATGCCAATTACAGCGACGAGCTGGTGGTGCTTGTTTCTACGGATTGTGGAGTGAACTGGGCGCAGGTGTTGTACAGAACTGGCAACAACATGGTGACCGGGCCAACGCAGACAACCTCTTATATGCCGGATCAGTCAACCATTTGGAAGACGGCTAACATTAGTCTTGCCACGTATTCCGCCTCATCGAGAGTACTGATAAAAATTGTAAATGTTACAGATGGTGGCAACAACCTGTATATCGACAACATCAATCTCGGCGGAACGATCACGGGATTATCAGATGTATCGCGCGAGGAGAATGCCCTGTTGATTTATCCCAATCCTTTCCAGGATGTTACAACCATTGAGTTTAAAAACAAAAGCGTTAACGCAGGTAAATTAAAAATTTACGATGTATTCGGCAAAGAGATCAGAGTGCTTGAGATGAACGGCCAGAACAAATACATGTTGAACAGGGACGGCCTAGCTTCAGGACTTTACTTTATTAAAATTGAAGGGGATGATAATTATAAAACTCAAAAGCTGATTATCCGCTAAGCGATGGAGATATTAAAACACATGCAAATATACTTTGCTTCCAGCATACGTTGTGTGATAGGCTGGTAAGCAAACACAAAGGGCAAATAGCGTAGGGTTTGGGTAAATATCATAGTGCGCTATTTCCCTTTGTTGACCTAACCCAAAAGAAATAATACAGTAAATACACAATAAACAATGAAAAAAATAACCAGGTTTATTACCGCATCCATTTTAATTTTTACAGCGAGCGGTATTACGGCACAACGAAACTGTGCAACAATGGAAAATCACACGCGGTTAGAGGAAACCCGGGAAAATTATAAAACTGACCGGCTGCAATACGAGCAGGCCATGCAACAGTTTTTAAGCTCGACGAGCTCTGCCAAAACCACTACCGCTGTCATAACCATTCCGGTGGTGGTGCATGTGGTTTATAAAACTGCTGTTCAAAATATCAGCGATCTGCAGGTACTTTCACAGATTGCGGCAGTAAACGAAGACTTTGGCCGTACCAATGCAGACACTGTTAACACACCGACCGTGTGGAACTCTGTGTCGGCCAATACCAATATCCAGTTCTGCCTGGCGCAGCGAGATCCGAACGGTAATCCGACCACCGGCATTGAAAGAAGGTTAACCACCTTAAATTCATTTGGCACTGACGACAAAGTTAAAGCCTACTCAACGGGTGGGCTCGATGCGTGGGATCCCACGCGCTACATGAACATTTGGGTTTGCAACATGACCGGTGGGCTTCTTGGTTATGGCGAATTTCCAACCAATACGGTGAGCAATACCTACGGGGTGGTAATTAAATACAACGCCTTTGGCCGAGTTGGCACGGTGGCAGCACCTTTTAACCTGGGTCGCACCCTCACGCACGAGTTCTCACATTGTTTTAATTTATACCATATCTGGGGCGATGACAACGGCGCTTGCTGGGGCAACGATCAATGTGCCGACACGCCTAACCAGGCTAATTCTACCAACGGTTGCTTCACATTTCCTAAGGTGGATGCCTGCACCACCACCACGCCCGGCATCATGTTCATGAATTACATGGACTACAGTAACGATAACTGCCTGAATATGTTCACGCAAAATCAATCCACGCGCATGAATGCCGTTTTAAATGTTGCACCTTATAATGCGCTTCTGTCTTCCAATGGTTGTGTTCCCGTGCCGCTCCCTGCCAACGATGCAGGTGTGATAGCAATTTCAGAACCCAACGGCAGCTATTGCAGCAGCTCGGTAATGCCACAGATTACGCTCAAAAATTTTGGTTCCAGTACTTTAACCACAGCAGTAATCAACTATCGTATAGATAACAATCCTGTTCAAACATACACTTACACAGGCAGTATCGGATCATTAACATCCGCGCCGGTTATGTTACCAACGCTCCCGATTGCCACTGGCAACCATACGTTCACCGCCTATGCGTCGTTGCCAAATGCGCTGATGGATATGAACAATGTGAACGATACAACAAAAGTACTTTTCGATGTGGTGACCATGGGTCAACCTCTTCCATTTTCCGAAGGATTTGAAACAACGGCATTTGCACCTGCTGGTTGGGGCTTAAACAATCCTGACGGAACCGTTACCTGGAAGAGAACAACCAGCGCAAAAAAATCCGGCGTTGCCAGCGCCGTTATTAATAACTATTCCGGTCAATTTAAAGGTGAGCTGGACGAGTTGATTAGCCCTGTGTTAGACCTAACCACTGTGCCCGGCCCTATGCTAACATTTGAAGTGGCGTACAGGTTATACACTAATCCGGCATCTAACCCTAATCATTCCGATACGCTGGAAGTGCTTATTTCAACCGACTGCGGCGCTACCTATACAAGTCTTTACAAACAATACGGCGCTAATCTGGCCACCACCACACCAAGCTGGGCGGCAAACTCATTCACACCAAATGCCATGCAGTGGCGCATGGAGATGCTTATGCTAAATGATTATGCCTTCTCGCAGAATGCGCTTATCAAATTCCGCAACACTTCCGATAACGAAAATAATTTATACCTGGACGACATTAATATCAGCGGGACAACCGGTATTGAAAGAGCTAACCTTGAAAATGGCTTTAGCATTTATCCAAATCCAACCACGGGTAACGTTGTGATCGATTTAAAAAGCCGCGACAATATCCTGGTGCAGGTAGTTGTGCTCAATAGCCTTGGCCAACCCATATATCGCGGCAGCCAAAGTTCTGCAAACGAAACACTCCAGGTAGATCTCTCCGCACAAACAAATGGTATATACCTCATTCAATTAATGAAAGGCGATAAAACATATTATAGTAAAATAACGGTGAACAAATGATGGTGTGTAAAACATAGGTTCACATACCCTTCTCATTTAATAGCGTCTAGTGGGTTTTTTTTAGCTAATAAATGTAGAAGGTATAAAGCACGGGATCGGTCGGGGCATTTACCTTTTTCCGACTTGACCTGCACCTTTCCCGTTGCTTTTATAACAAAAACCGGAATCACATGCACTATATAAAATGATAAGCAATTAAAACCAAAAACAAATGAGCGAAACAGACAAACTCATAATCCTGGGCATCCTAACCGTGTGGATGTCGATGCTCTACTCCTGCGTGTCGCGCAAGGTGCTCGTACATTCGCGCTCCTACGCCAACGACAGCCTGCAGGTTAAAATTATCACGAAACAAAAGAACGATTCAATTCTCTTTCGGTTCTATGCCCCCGATAAAAGTATAATTCCAAGCCAGCAGATTAGTGGCGTGGTGGCGCTTGATTTTGGAAGTTATACAGTATCCTCAAATACCTTACAACGCTGGAACGACAGCACGCTATTAATTACGCAGGAGAAGTGGTGGGACTATTTGAAGGGGGAGCTGCTTTATTCATACAAGTCAACAAAACATACCCTGAAATTTGTGCGGGAAATTGAAGAAGACGATCCGCTGTTAGCACCCTGGAGGGCATTTTGGTAAGATGAAGGACTTTAAATACAATTAACTATGAACATCATAAAAAAAATTGGGCTATTCATCCTAAAAATGCTGCGAAACATTTTTTTAAAGAAAGATTGCTGCAAATAACACCGGTGAATGAAATTAATAAATGAGAATTAGAATACTGATATTACTTTTTAGCTTCAGCTTTACCTTACTTAGTCAAGAAGGTGGAGAACCGACTGCCGTGACCCCAAAAAAGAAAGGAACCTTTTATATTCTATGGGGCTATAACCGCGATTGGTATGCTAAAAGCACGATCCGCTTTAAGAACAACGGCGATCCGAATTTACAAAACGAAAAAGGTGTATATGACTTTACTGTTTATAACGCCACAGCATCCGACAGGCCGCAGTTTGACAGGATAAAAGATGTGGTAAACATTACCATACCCCAGTTCAACTTCAGAATTGGCCTTTATTTTAACGACAAGCGCGACCAGGGCATTGAGCTGAACTACGATCATGCAAAATACGTGGTGGATGACTACCAGACCGTGCGCATGAAAGGCACAGCGTTTGGAAATTCGTTTGACAAAGACACGGTTTTAAACCCGAACTACTTTCATTTTGAGCATACCGACGGGGCAAATTTCTGGCTGATTAACTACATGAAACGGTTTAAGATCTATCAAAGCAAGAACGAAAAAAATAACGTGGGATTAATAGTGAAGCCCGGCATTGGCTTTGTTTACCCACGAACCGATGTTACGCTATTTGGCAACCGCGTAAATAACAGGTGGCATATTTCAGGCTATTGCGCCGGTATTGAGGCCGGGATCAGGGCAGAGCTCTTTAAACACCTCACTGTAGAATTTACCGGCAAAGGTGTGTATGCCGACTACTTCGCCATTATAGTTCAGGGAAAGGGTAACGGCCAGGCAAAGCAGAAAATGCTGGCTTTTGAAGCCATTTTAAATGTAGGGTACAGCTTTAACTGGAAGGGAAAAAACAAACAATCATAATAAAAACCGAACATGAAAAAACAGAAAAAAACAATGCGCACACCCCTAATGATTTTAGCATTATTGTTGGCGTTTAATTTCGCCAGCGCGCAGCACGACCATTCCAGCCACGACCACAGCGGAACTCCGCATGAGCATAAGGCAGAACCACCGCACGGCGGCACTGTGAAAGACGTGGGCAAATATCATTTAGAGATCCTGTTCGAGCCATCATCGCCTGACGAGAAGCTGAATGTGTATGTTTTAAAATCCAACCTTAAAACCGCTACGGTGGAAGGCATTACCGGAACAGTGCAGCTGCATTATAAAGACGGCACACATAAGGACTATGCGCTGCAGGCTTCAGGCAACGAAAAATTGTTTTGTACGCCGGCCGATATGG
>CALMND010000115.1 GCA_937868565.1 uncultured Bacteroidota bacterium
TTACATTGTTGAAAAAGGTTACGATGTTAATTACGGCGCAAGACCTTTGAAAAGAGCCATTCAAAAGTATCTCGAAGACCCTATGGCTGAAGAAATTATCAAAAACAACTTAAGCGAAGGTGATGAAATTGAAGTGGACTATAATAAAGAAAAAGAAGAGATAGTTGTAAGTGCTCACAAGCCGAAGGCAAAAAAGGGTAAAAAAGAAGATAAAGGATAAGTACGAGACTGTCTAAAAGCCAGATTTTGCTTTCATTCTGCCCGATAATCATCTGGCTTGTTACGAAATCTATTTTTGTGCAAATCTGGCTTTTTTAATGTTGCCTTTTTTTTTATATTTGAATCATATTTAATCATGACAAATTACGACTCTCCTGAAGTTCTTGAACAGGAAATCATTGAAACTGTTTTAAAAGAAGAAGCTACAAAAGCATTGATTTTATATAACGACGATTTCAATACTTTTGATTTTGTTACAGAATCACTGATTAAAGTGTGTAACCACGATTCTTTGCAGGCAGAACAGTGCACCTATTTAGTGCATTACACCGGTAAATGCGTAGTTAAAAACGGATCCTTTAAAAAGTTAAAACCTCTTTGTGAAGCCTTACTTGAAAGAGGATTATCTGCAAAAATTGAAAATTAAATAATAATGAAAAAACTAATTATCGTAGCCTCTGCTGCGTCAACAATTTTATTTGCCTGCTCGAAAAATGCAGTTACAGGCAAACGCTCCATGACTTTATTGCCGGAAAGTGAAATGATGGCCATGAGTTTTACTGAATATGATAAATTTCTAGCTGAGCACCCTCCATTACCAGAATCAGATGAGCGCGTGAAAATGGTAAGACGTTGTGGAATAAGAATTCAAAAAGCGGTTGAACAATATTATGCAGAGAAAAAAGCAAGTTCGGATTTAAAGGGTTTTCAATGGACTTTTAACGTGGTGGACGAAAACACCATTAATGCTTGGTGTATGCCTGGTGGTAAAGTGGTGGTTTATACAGGATTATTACCAGTAACTCAAGACGAGCAAAGTTTAGCTGTGGTAATGGGACACGAAATTGCTCATGCTATTGCAAGACACGGTAACCAACGTATGAGTCAAGGAATGCTTGTTCAATTTGGTGGTGCTGCATTGTCTGTTGCTTTATCTCAAAAACCGGCTTTAACCCAACAGTTGTTTTCACAAGCCTATGGTGTTACAACGGGTTTAGGTACACTTAAATACAGTAGAAGTCACGAAACAGAAGCGGATAAAATGGGTTTAATATTTGCAGCAATGGGTGGCTACAATCCTGAGGCAGCTGTAACTTTCTGGCAACGCATGGCTTCCAGTGGCGGGCAAAAACCACCCGAAATTTTGAGTACACACCCAAGCGATGAAACTCGTATAAGAGACTTGCAGGCCTTTATGCCAGAGGCAAAAAAATATTATAAGCCGCAATAGAGTATTCTTTTACTTACTTATTTCAATAATTAATGGAACAATGGTCTTACCATTGGTTTCGGTTGAAAAACTTATGCCATTAGATTTTTGAAATTGCACATTGCTTATTTTCTCGCTCTCAACCAAAGCGAATAATCTAGCTGTGAAGTCCGTAGATTTATCTGCAGTTAATTTTTCATTAAGTGCTTTGCAATTCAGCTTTTGTTTTGAAATTAAAACACCAATCACATCATTGTTACCAACTTTATCAACCTCCATGCTGTAGTCGCGGGGGAAAATACGAGTACCCGTAATACCGCAATAGGCAGAGTGTTTGGCCGTGTAAGGAAACAACACATAACTGCTATTATCCGTTTCTTTTCCGAAAATGTAAATGTAACATTCTACATTATTCGTAATTTTTACTTTAAATTTTTGACCAATTTTTAAATTGGAAGAACTTCCAAACACATTATTTCCTTTTTCAGTCAAAGAAATTTCCTGCTTGCTTTCCTTATCAATCAAAGCGATTGAAACATCCATTTTATTTTGATCCTGAAGACTAGGCATAGCATCTATACCATAGGCTTCATTCGTAAACTCCACAAAATCCTTGTAACTCACCCAGGCCTTTCCGTTTTTGCCCCACTTAGGTCCCCAACTATTTTGTATTAAAAAAGCTCCGTCGTTTTCGAAATACTTATCGTCGTATCCTATTAAACACATGCAGTGTCCGCCAAAGCCAATTTTACCATAGTCTTCTCTGTTAGGTTGCCAGTAGTCCTTACCTTCCATATCATGCATAAAACTGCCACCCACACTCATTCCGATAATTACCGGAGCGTTACGTGCCAGGTTCTGCCGGATAGCATTTACATCAACCGTGTAGTCATCGCCATTCATGGTTAAGCGGGTTGCGCCTTTCATTTTAAATTTACTGGCATCCTGCAACAATCTGTTATCCGGTTGTTTTTGACAAGATTGGTCAGTATAAGGAAAAGAGTTATAAGGCACACTTCCAGTATTAGATAATAACTCAACTGCCTTTGTAATGTATGTTCCTTGACAATCTTCTAAACCGATTTGATTGTAGGTAAATGCGGGACTAAAAGCAATCTCATCAGGATTTTGCCCCGTTCTTACAGATTCTAAAATTGTTCTCCCATTGTAGGTACTTCCCCAACCAACACAGGAACCTTGTTCTCCCTGGTCTTTGGTAGTAGGTGTATATTTTTCCAGAGAAACTTTGTCCGGTAAAGGTTCACCGTTTTCTAAGGCCGCAAATACTTCGTTTTTATCGTAAACTTCCTGATCTAAAGTTGCACCCTTTGTATAAGGACTTTGTTGCTCTTTGCTATTGCCAGAGGGGCCTGAACAACCGTTATTAAACAAATAATAGCCACCACCTAAAACTATAACTACGATTAATAATTTTGGATAACGGAAAAGAAGTGGCAATAACATTCCGAGTATATTTCCTCCTGGCCCCCCCCCTCCCCCGCTACCCAAACCACCATCACTCTTTGAACCTTGATTACCCGAATAGCCCTCATTCGTGTGATCATCTTTACTCATTCTAATTGGCATACCGTTGATTTAAATGTGATAAAATTAAGAACCTTGGGAAAATACCAGAACCGATAAACAAACTAAACTTAAATTCTTTATTTAATCAAAACACTTTCACTAATTGAACAAGTCAGATTTCCCTCCTCGTCAAAATTGTCCAAAATTACTTGTGTACCGGTATTACATAAGCTCGCATCAAAAGGGTGTTTCACTTTCACGTAATTTTGAGTAAAACCAAACATAAAACCTTGTTTATTTTCGTGTTCAAAAATAACATCCAATTGCTTTCCCTTTTGCTTTTCATAAAACGCTCTTAGTTTTTTGGCAGAAAGAATCCTCAGCATTTTATTCCTGCGTTTTCTTTCAGAAATGGCCACGGGGTTAGGCATTAACGCGGCCTCGGTATTTTCTCTTTCACTATAAGTAAAAACGTGGAGATAGGAAACATCTAAGCCGTTTAAAAAATTGTAAGTCTCTAAAAACTGCTCCTCTGTCTCTCCCGGAAAACCGACAATGACATCCACACCTATGCAACAATCGGGCATTAGGGTTTTTATTCTAGAAACTCTGTCTGCATATAACTCTCGCTGGTAGCGCCGCTTCATTTGCTTGAGAATAGCATTACTGCCACTTTGCAAAGGAATGTGAAAGTGAGGTACAAAACGCTTTGAATTGGCAACAAATTCAATAATCTCGTCCTTTAATAAATTGGGTTCAATAGATGAAATTCGAAAGCGTTCAATGCTTTCTACCTTATCTAATTCCTGAATCAAATCTAAAAAATAGTATTCTTTTCTTTTTTTCGATTCAGTATCCAAAAACTGACCGTAGCCAAAATCCCCAATGTTTACGCCGGTTAATACAATTTCTTTTACGCCGCTTTCGGCAATTTTAAGAGCATTAGCAACTACATTTTCAACCGTATCACTTCTGCTTTTACCTCTGGCCAATGGGATGGTGCAAAATGTGCAACTGTAATCACAGCCATCCTGAACTTTTAAAAACGAACGGGTTCTATCGCCAACGCTGTAAGCGTCAACAAAAAAATCGGCTTCTGAGATTTCACAGTTATGAATTTGTGTATGTGCTTGTTTACCAGAAAGACTAATATAATTAAGTAATTTAAACTTTTCTGTTGCTCCTAAAACCACATCCACACCTTGTATTTTGGAAATTTCATGTGGTTTTAATTGAGCGTAGCATCCTACAATCGCGATAAAAGCTTCCGGGTTTTTTTCGAGAGCACTATTAACGATGCTTTTACATTCCCTATCAGCATTTTCGGTAACCGAACAGGTATTTATAACATATACATCCGCGGATTCGTTAAAATTCTTTTTTAAGAATCCCTTCTCCTGAAACAAACGGGCGATGGTGGATGTTTCTGAAAAATTCAACTTGCATCCAAGCGTATGAAAAGCTACCGATTTACCTTCAAAAGACATGGCCGCAAAGATACTATTTTTTTAGTACGAGTATTTTCAACAGATGGGATAAATGAATTATTTCAAAGTTAGTTTCAAGTATATTACCAAGTAGTAAGTTACCATTTAATAACTTACCACTTGGTAAGTTTTAAATAATCCTTTATATTTACTGCATTATGCAAACACCTTTTAA
>CALMND010000116.1 GCA_937868565.1 uncultured Bacteroidota bacterium
ATATTTGCACAAACTTTAATTTTAAAATGAATAAAATTTTAATTGGCGTAAATGCCACTTTGGTAATAGCGGTTGCGTTTTTGTTTTTTAAACTTAATTCCAAGCAAGATGTGGTTAAACAGGATATAATAGAATCTAACATCGACCAGTCTGCTAAATCAGCAAAACCAGCAGAAAAAAAGGGAACCACGCCAACCGGTAAAATTGCATATGTTAATATTGACCGCTTAAATGAGGAAAGTCTCGAGATTGCCGATTTAGTTGCGGAGTCTAAAAGGAGAAAAGCTGCCATTGAGGCTAGTGTTGAGAACTTAAATATGCAGTATCAAAAAAAAGTTTCAGAATATCAAACTTCTGCCAAAGCAGGCATTGCTCCTCCTGCCGAGATGCAGGCCAAGGAAAAAGAAATCATAGGCATTGAAAAAGAAGCGCAAAATAAGCAATTGCAAATGGAAAATTTATCGTTAGACATAAATGACAAGAACGCATCCTTTCAAAAAAATGTTAGAGATTTTTTAAGTAACTGGAACGCTGGGCGTTTTGATTACATTTTATCATATAGCGAAGCGGTTCCCAGCATGCTTCTTGGTAATACTTCATTAGAAATAACGAACGAAATCATAACAGAGTTAAATAACGAGTACAAAAAGCGGACCAAAAAGGCAAACTAATGAGTAAACTACGTGATAAAATAAAATCAGTTGAAGAATTCCATACTATTTTTCGAATAGGAAACGCTAGTGAAATAAGGTTAATTGACGAAAAGGATTATACCCTACGCTATAACTTAATTAAAGAAGAAAACGAGGAGTATTTGGACGCATGCAAAAATGGTGATATTGTAGAAATTGCTGATGCCCTCGGTGACCAGTTATATATTCTTTTCGGAACCATATTAAAACACGGCTTGGAACATAAAATTGAAGAAGTTTATGATGAAATTCACCGTAGCAATATGAGTAAACTTGATGAAAAGGGTGAACCGATTTTTAGGGAAGATGGAAAAATATTAAAATCCAGTTTGTATTTTAAACCTGACATAAAAAAAATTCTAGAAGAATAACAAGGAATTAACGCTTTTTACCCGGCTATGTTCTATTTTATTAATTACCTTATCTTTCTTAACTAGCATAACATTACTTGAAAAATAATAGGCAAATAAAAATAATGATGGCCGAGGATCATACATCTGCGAGGCAAGCTTATGTTTCGATGTTAAAAGATGAAGAAAATTTTTTGGTAACAGGGCACGCAGAGAATGGTTTAGAACTATTAAGACTAATTGAAAAAGACGCTCCACATATTGTTATAACGGATCTGGACATGCCGGTAATGAACGGCGCACAGCTCATCACGGAATTAAAAGTAAATTTTCCCGACGTAAAAACCATTGTTTTGAGTATGCACGATGAGGATGTATATATTTCTGAACTAATCATGAAGGGGGCATGCGCCTATTTACCCAAAACGTGTGCTTTGGAGGACATTGTGTTAACTATTAATAAAGTTTATGATGAAGGTTATTATTTTAGCCAGGCCGTTTCCAGAATTCTACTTTCGGCTTCCCTTTTAGATAAGAAATTAAAACACTCGCTTGACGAATTGAATTTAACTGAAAGAGAAGTTGAAATTCTTAAACTAATGTGTGAAGAAAAATCGAACCAACAAATTGCCGACCAGATTTGTATCAACGTAAAAACCGTGGAGTTTCACCGGCATAGTATTTACAAAAAAACTCAAACAGATTCAATTGTTGGTCTCGTTAAGTATGCTGTCCGAAAGGGTATTACGGACTTAAACTGGTAAATCAGGGGTTTCCAAACACTTGCGAAACGAATTGACCAATCACCGAAGGCTTAATAACAATAGTAAAAATAACCCCAAAAATAGCGCCCCAAAAATGTGATTCATGGCTAATGTTGTCGGAATAATCTGATGTTTTCTTTCGCCTAATCAAATAAAAGCTCACACCTAAAAGTAAAACTCCTGCTATCCAACCTTGCATAGGAAAAAAGAAGAAGGAAATTCTACTAAGCGGACTTACCATAATATAAGAAAACAGAACGGAAGAAATAGCCCCACTAGCCCCTAAAGAAGAATAGGAAGGGTTGTTTTTATTTCGCAGATACTCAGTAAATGAAGCAGCATAAATTCCGCCTGTGAACAAAATTATATAGTAGATTTTGCCCAATTTTGGATCAAAGAAATTAGGATTGCCAAAAAAGCCCTCCTCCATGATGAGTCCGAAGCTATAGAGAGCAAGGCCATTAAATGCCAGATGAATATAATCACCATGAATAAAAGCATGTGTAAGAAAACGATAATGCTCTTTGTTATGAAAGATTGAATAAGGATGAAACAAGTACTTATTGAGGGCAACCTTGTCATTAAAACAATAAATCGAGAAGACCAATATGATGGCCAAAAAAGTGTAAGTTATCATAAGGATTTTTGCTGAATAGACTCTGAATTGTGCTTCAAAAATTTATCGATTGCAAAATGACCCAGGTAAACCAATGGAATTAAGCACAGTGCCACTAATAGTTTAAAAGTATAACCCCAAGCCGCATTCTTCAAAAACTCATCAAAGGCCCACTTTCCCGGCAAAACGAAAGCAATAAACTGAACCAAAAAAGTGTCAATTAATTGGCTTACGGCGGTGCTTCCTGTTGCTCTTAACCAAATCAATTTGCTCCCGGTTTTATTTCTGAATAGCCAGAAAATATAAACATCCACCAATTGAGAACATAAAAACGCAGCGATGCTGCCAACCATTATCCATTGACTTTGCCCAAAAACAGTTTTAAACGCTTCGTCATTCACCGGGCTAAAGCTCACAGCTTCGATTTTTAACCCAATACTGATTAATATGAACGTGTAAATAATTAAACCCACGGTGATATAAGTTAATTTTCTGACGCCCTGTTTACCGTAGTGTTCATTAATCAAGTCTGTCAGAATAAAAACCACAGGCCATAACATAATGCCAAGGCTCTGAGTGAACAAACCGAAGAACTGAACAAGTTTACCACCAATAAGTTCAGCGACTATTGCGTTAGTTACAAAAAAACCAGCAAGAATTATAAAAACAAGATCTTTTCGCCTGTTAAAATCCATCTATTTTTTTTATGAAAATGAAACTACTCAGACACAGTGTGATACTTATAACAATATTTAATAATGCCCAGCCCATGCTACCCTGTTTAAATAATAGGAAGGTTTCAAATCCAAAAGTCGAGAAAGTGCTTAATCCTCCGCAAAATCCAGTCAAAATGAGAAGTTTGAAAACTGATGGTGAAACGTGCTTTGACTCAATTAAATGCAAACTAAATGAAAAAAGGAGACAAGCTAAGACATTCGAAGCGAGGGTGGCTACCGGTAAACTTAAACTACTTTTTTGAAATAAAATGCCTATCAGGTATCTGACAACGCTCCCTAGCCCTCCTCCAAAAAAAACATAAACGAAACTCATAAGTTTTTGATAACGCCTTAAATTAATTATTATACACCTTAAAAATTACTCTCCTGTTTTTTCTATGCACTTCATCATCGCAGTTTTTTCCGACCCCACAATCGTTTACTAAGTCCTGAGCCCCCAGCCCCTTAGCAAATTTAACTTGTGATTTTTTTACACCAGATTTTATAAAGAATTTTTTTACATTTTTTGCGCGAATGTCGGAGACACGTTGATTATTTGTTTCAGTGCCTCGCACATCGCTGTAACCAATTAACTCGATGGAAAGAGTAGGATATTTTTGTAGAAGTTTTGCGTTTATGCTCAATATTTTATCTACATCCGGAAGGATTTCGCTACGATTAAAATCAAAAAGCATCGGGCTTAGATCGAAACCAAGCGCCTTTAACTGCCCGTCTAGTAATTGTCCCCTATATTCATCAAGATTGACAGCAAGCGGAGTAGCTGGTGATACAATCTTAACACGTTCAAAAGTGGTTTTTACAGCAATGCAGGAAATAACGGGCATAATACAAGTATCACAAAGCGCAACAATTTTTGATTTTACGTCGTAAGTACCTTCCTTTAAATAGTCATACTCAAAATTTGAACCAAGGGTATCAATTAATACACCATCCACTCTCCACTCGTAATTTAATACTTTGTAGTTTGAAGGTATTATCGCAGCAATTTTAGTTTTATAATCACTGGAATCAAGATCAGTAATATTCAGCGAAATACCAGAAGAATTATTTTCTGGGCAGGTTTTATCAATTTTATCAAGATAAATAATTTTGTAAATATCCATATCACCAAAGCCACCCTTGCGTGACGACGAAAAATACCCGACTGAATTCAAACTGTCACTTATTAGAAAAACATCATGTCCCGGAGAGTTAATAGGTTCGCCAAGATTTTCGGGCTTAGTCCACACACTATCCAAAAAATAACTTTTATAAATATCGAAGTTACCGAAGCCCTCATGACCTTTACTGGCAAAATATAAAGTCAATCCGTCATCAGATAAAAAAGGAGATTCTTCGTCAAAGGGTGTATTAATTGGCTCACCTAGGTTTATGGGTTTACTCCATTTTCCTTGCTCATTTTTAACTGATCTGTAAATATCATCTCCTCCTAACCCGCCTTCAGCGTCGCTTGTAAAATAAAGTGTTTTTCCATCTTTGGTTACAAACGCGTGGTTCTGATAATAATTAAAATGAAGTTCTTTCAACAGCTCCTTAGGTTTGGCCGAAGTGCGTTCGGCCATTTCCGATTCATAAAGTCTGGCATCATGGAAGGTGAAAAGTTTTTTACCATCCGGACTTAAAGAGATAACAGACTCATGGTGTTTCGAAAAATGTGACTTAAGTAACTGGTCGGGTAAAGTATACCGTCTGACTTTTCTGAAACCCACGTTATCCATTTGAGAAATATACATGCTTTCAAAGTACTTTCCATCCAAATAGCTGAGTTCTTCCAACGGATTATCTTGCCTTTTTGAGGTAAAAATTAATTCGTTCTGTGACGTAAGAACAGGCACATATTCAGGCATATCAGTATTAATTGTTTTACCGGCATTAACAATAAAAATGTTGGGTGCAGGACTATAGAATTTATGATCGAGTGCGTATTTGCAATCATCTTTCCTCTTCTGCAATTCCTTTCCAAAATCAATTTCCTGCTCATAATCGAGACAACCGGTTAAGCGGTCGTAAAATGAAATGGCTTTTTCATAATCACCACCGTAATGATAACATTTGGCTAAACAAAACAATAAATCTTTAAGAGTATCACTTACCGAAGATTGGTAGGCCTTTTCAAGAAAGGGTAAGGCCTCTGAATAATTATCCAGCAGCTCACACAGCAATGCTCCCATGCCAAGGTTAGCTTCGTAATCGTTTGGATTTTCTTTTAAGGCCCGTTTGTAATAATTTTTTGCGAGTTTTAAGTTCCCATTTTCAATACTTTTTGCTGCCTTTTTCACAAATTTACCCGAAGGTTTGTTTGCCATTAAAGCACTAAACCAAAGTAACGCAACAAATAATAAAACAAACCTTCGCATCAACTACTAAAGGTATTGAAAAGCAATTTAAAATCAAAAAAAACACTTTTTTGTTGTTTTACTATATTAGTGCCGTAATGACTATATTCGTTTAGTAACACATTTAATTATGGCAGAAATTATTTTAAAATCAAAAGTACTTGAATCGAGTCATGTGCTTGTAATTACTGAAAAATTTATTAATGAATTTGGCTTACCTGAGAAGGTAAATGACTACATCTGCAACGCCTTGAAAGAAGAAGGAAAAAAGACTTTGACTTATAACTACATTGGAAAATACATTTCGATTATCATTCCCGATAAGGGTAAAGACAAAAATACTTTGCTAGAACTTCTGCGAAGGCATGGAGCCTTGGTTGCAGAAGCTATCAATCAACATAAGGGCAAAGAAATTTACATTTACAATCAAACAAAACAAGCCGACCTTTCACTAGCAGCTGCAGAGGGAATATCCTTAGCAAATTACCAGTTTATCAGACACAAGGCAAGCGCCGCTAAAACTATTAATACATTAAAAAACATTATCGTTGCGAATACTCGTTTGAACCCAAGAAGCATTGAAAATCTAAATTATTTATGTGAAGCCACAAAGAGGGCCCGTGATTTAGTAAATGAACCTGTAAACATTTTAAATGCAGATGCCCTGGCAAACGCTTTCAAAAAAGTGGGCAAGGATGCCGGCATTAAAGTGGAGGTTTTTAATAAAGCTAAAATTACTGAATTAAAAATGGGGGGGTTATTGTCAGTTAATGCTGGCAGTGTGGACGAGCCTAGATTTGTCATCATGGAATATAAACCACAAAAACATAAAAATAAAAAACCCTATGTATTGGTTGGTAAAGGGGTGGTTTATGATACTGGCGGTTTAAGCTTAAAACCAACCCCTAACAGTATGGATATGATGAAATGTGATATGGCAGGTGCCGCAGCTGTTGGTTGTACGATGTTCGCTATCGCTAAGGCCAAATTAAACATCCATGTTATTGCTTTGGTACCTATAACCGACAATCGTCCGGGCTTTAACGCATTTGCTCCAGGGGATATTATTACCATGATGGACGGAAGCACCGTAGAAATGTTGAACTCGGACGCAGAAGGACGAAT
>CALMND010000117.1 GCA_937868565.1 uncultured Bacteroidota bacterium
ACACAATTAGCGCAACTACAAGCGTTAGCATTATTTTTGAAGGATTATCATTTGGATTCTTTTTCATATTGACATGTTTTTTTGTTTTTTAGTAATTATACCTGATTTAACTCAAAATTAAACAGCCCTTTTCTTCCAGCTAAATCATATATTTAGAAACTTAACTTGCACGAAGAAATCAAAAAACTGATACTACCAAATATTTATAAAACTGTTCATTTCATCTATATGGCCTAGTCTTAAAATAAAGTATAAATAAAGGGAGCTACTGCTGATGAACCGCCAAAAACAATTAGTACTCCCAAAATCAAAAAGATAAGAATTACGGGTAGTAGCCACCATTTTTTCCTTTGCTTAAGGAATTTCCAGAGATCTGTTAAAAAATCCATTTCATTTTGTTTTTAAAGTGTTAATTAATTCGTTAGCAATAATACTCGCAGCACTATAATTAGGATGGTCGTCATAGATAATTCCGTTTTGCTGTTGATAAAAGCGTTTTTGATAATCTTCTTGCCCTGAGGCTCTTTTAAAAAGGGCTTGCTGGGCTTGCACAAAGTAAATATCGTTTACCATTTCATCTGGCAAAATTAGTTTGAAGCGTTTTTTTGTGTAGGTATCACTGTAACCTTCGTCAAGACTTACAACCACTAATTTTGAATTATTTTTCTTGCACATTTTATATAGGCTCGAATAGAAATATTTTTCTACTTCTTCCTTATTCGTGTTTGGACTGTGAGCAATACCCAGCTTTTGTTTAATCAAAAAAAATACTTTTTTAAAATACGGTGCAAGAATAACCTTTGAGGAAACATAGCATATAAACGTCATTCTATCAGTAAAACCAGATTTGGAATGTCGGTAATGCGAAAACGGAATTTCATCAAGATAACATAGATAATGAGGTGGTACGATAGTGTCGTGACTTTTTGTTTTTGTAAAATAGGGAGAGAAACGTGTGCCAAAGTGGGTAGGTGTAAAACCGCTTATAGCTCTATCAACTAACCAGGGAGAATATTGCACAATTACATAGATTGGCTTATTTTGTGGTATTATTTCTTTTGCAAGTAAATACATTTGTGCTAGCCCATATCCCGAAACACCAGCATTAATATAATTCATTCTTAATTCTTTTGAAGTAAGGTATGGGTATGTTTCTTCCGCAATTGAATAATCTCCCCAGGTAAAAGAACAACCCAAAAACAACAACATAGAATCACTTGAAACCGGATATTTGTTTAAACTTATTCGTCTTCCCTCATTATTAGTGTAAACTACTTTTTCGATATTAACTTTATCGTTATTAACTCGGTGATAGCCTATATTGTTAGGTTTAGGTGCATAACCAAGTAAACTATCCGTTTTAAATAAACCCTGCGAAGAATAAGGTGGGTTTTTTATAAATGCGTAAAGTTTGTCGTTCTCATTTTTAAAAGCAAGTAGGCCAAACACAATAAGTAAAAGTAAAAGGTTTACTATACTGAAAACGAATCTTTGCTTCACACTTTCAAGTGAAGTTTTAGACCATACCTTTTTATAAGTTAATCCTAATAGAATAAACATATAAAATAACGCATTTAGAAAAAGTAAAACTCCAGAAATGAGCTCCTGATTAACATTGAATTTTTTTAAAATGAAACTAAATCCAAATGTAAAGGCATACTTAAGCAAAAGCATTACAGCAATAAAAATGATTTTATCCAATAAGTTCTTAAGCAGTTTGCTAGTCAAGGCCATACTCTTTCTGCCAGTTAACAGATTCTTCCCATTTAGGTTGTTTACTTTTATCAAATAAATAATTACCCACAACCAGATAATCCATTTCAGTTCGCATGAGGCATTTGTATGCATCTTCGGGTGTACACACAATGGGTTCACCACGTACATTAAAACTAGTATTTACAATTACCCCAGTACCCGTTATTCTTTTAAATTCTGATATTAATGTCCAGTATCTGTTGTTGGTTTCTTTATGCACAGTTTGAATTCTGGCCGAAAAATCTATATGGGTAATAGCAGGTAATTCGGATCTTAGGTAATAAAGTTTTTTTAGTAGGTCAAGGCTTTTATAATTAGCCGGTAAGTCTTTTCTTAAGTTTTCTCTCACTTTATGAACGAGCAACATATATGGAGATGCTCCCTTCATTTCAAAAAGCTCTTCGGCATCTTCGCTCAAAACGGATGGCGCAAAGGGTCTGAAGCCCTCACGGTATTTTATTTTCAAGTTTAATTTTTTTTGCATTTCCGGGTTTCGAGCATCTCCCAAAATACTTCGTCCGCCAAGCGCACGTGGCCCAAATTCCATTCTACCCTGAAACCAACCTATAACGTTTCCCTCAGAAATTAGCTTAGCGATAGTGGTGGCAAGAGTTTCGAAATTTTCTACTCTTTCGTAGTGTGCCTCATATTTTGCTGCTGCCCTAACAATATCAAGATCTGAATATTCCGGTCCCAAATAGGATCCTTGCATTTCATCAAGTTTCCCCGAAATTATTCTTTCATTTCCGAAATAGATATAGTTTGCGGTTAATGCAGCACCCAAAGCACCACCTGCATCACCGGCAGCCGGTTGTATATATATATCTTTAAAAATATTTGCTTCCTTTAGTTTGCCATTTACCACGCAATTTAACGCAACACCCCCTGCCATGCAAAGATAATCGCATCCTGTTAAGCGTTTAGCCTCTCGTGCCATTAATATAACACATTCTTCGGTTACGTTTTGAATTGCAAGTGCTAAATTACAATGCACCATTTCGATATTGGATTCCGATTTCCTTGTCGGTACACCAAATAAGGTTTCCCATTTCAACTCATTAATCATTTTTAATCCTGTTGCATAACTAAAATAACCTTGGTTAAGCCAAATAGATCCATCAGGTTTAATACTTATCAGGTCCGATTTTATCTTTGAAACAAATCTGTTTACTTCTTCCGAATCTGGGTCTCCATAAGGCGCAAGCCCCATTAATTTATACTCACCACTATTAACTTTAAAACCTGTGTAGTACGTGAATGCTGAATATAATAAACCAAGTGAGTGTGGGAAATGTGTTTCTTTAATTAAAGTAATATTGTTATTCTTTCCTAATCCAATAGAAGAAGTAGCCCATTCTCCCACCCCGTCAATGGTGAGGATAGCAGCTTCTTTAAATGGCGAGGGATAAAAAGCGCTTGCCGCATGTGAAAGATGATGCTCAGGAAAGAGTAGTTTTAGCTTTTTTTTATTGTAAGGTTCTATTTCCATTAATTCGTCTCTTATCAGTTTTTTAAGAAACAACTTGTCTTTTATCCAAACAGGAATAGACACTAAAAAAGAGGTAAGCCCTTTAGGTGAAAAAGCATAATAAGTTTCAAGTAATCGTTCAAATTTTAAGAGGGGTTTATCATAAAAAACTATAGCATCCAGCTTATCTATTGTTAATCCTGTGTGTTCAAGACAATACTTAATTGCATTCTTTGGAAAACGTTCGTCATGTTTTTTTCTTGAAAATCTTTCTTCCTGAGCCGCAGCAACAATTTTTCCGTTTACAACAATTGCAGCGGCAGAGTCATGATAAAATGCGGAAATCCCTAATATTTTCATTCGTTACGTACTTTTAAATTGAGTTATTTGAACCTTTTAAGGCTCCTTTTGAAACTTGACAGTTTTATCTGGTGTATTACTTTGGATATGGTTCTTTGCCTGCTTACCTGTATTTGCAATAAGGTCAAGGATAGTTACTGCCGGATCAAACTCCGGAAATAATTGTGGATAGGGCAAGTAATCATATGATTTATAGGTAAGTTCTATGTTTTCATTCTTAAACTGCTCTTCGTTGAGATAACTTCCTGCCGCTGGACCCGAAAGATAAGAAGTACAGCCCACTTTTTTAAAAAGGCACATTAGTCTATCTGTTTTGGAGCCCATAAGTTCAAATTGATCTGATCGTATAATTCGGGTATTAATTTCGAGATACTTACATAGTACTCGTATGAGATTTTCGTTAATAACCGAAAGAAATTCCGTATCTACGTTCACGCCATCCTCCCAAAGATTCAAAGCCTCATTAAAGTATGGTGCATTGCTTAGTGATTCGTTAAGCAGTTCACGATGTTCCTTCCTCCAATTGCGTTTGGTGTTAATTTTAACCGTGTTAATTGACATTCCTAAACGAACTTCTACTGGTATCGTTATCCATCTCGATTCTTTAAGAAACCTGAGTTTATTCCTGTTCCGCCAACTTCCTTTGCTAAACTGTACATCATCATAAAGGACAAAAAGTTCGACACTATTAATAAAATCAAAGTATCCCCTCCATGGAATATAGTTTGATTGAATGACTCCTACTTTCATTTTAGTTTCCGATTTTATGGACCGATTCTGTAATAAGCTGTTTCACTTTTGTTACGTTTTGACTAAACACGTTTAAAATCTCATCCCAGGAAACCGATTCTTCATCCTCCTTCCAGCAGTCGTAGTCAGTACTCATTGCAATAGCCGCATAAGGAATTTTTGCTTCACCAGCAAGTGTTGCTTCCGTAGCCACCGACATATTTATAACATCGGCTCCCCAACTAATAAACATGCGAGATTCTGCACGGGTAGAAAACCTTGGCCCTTCAATGGTTACAACCGTTCCCTTTTTATGTACCGGATACCCGAGTTTAGAAGCGGTGATGTACAAAATTTCACGTAAATTGTTATCAAAAGGTTCGGCCATAGGAGTGTGAACAGCTCCTGAATTAAAATTATCGTAAAATGTGTTTTTACGAAATTTCGTAAAATCTATAAATTGATCGAGTATCACAAAATGTCCACGTTCAATTTCTTGCTTAAGGCTACCACAAGCTGTGGTGGCAATAATATGACTTACGCCATGGTTTTTAAGTGCGTGTATATTTGCTCGGTAATTTACTTGCGAAGGGCTCAATTGATGGTGTTTTCCATGTCTTGCAATTAATACAACGGGAATTTCATTTATTGTTCCGCAATAAAGTGGTGAAGATGTTTTTCCAAAGCGAGTTTCTACTTCTACCTCTGTAACATTTTTCAACATATCGGAATTATTTAATCCCGAGCCGCCTATTATTCCTATGCATTTCATTAAGAATTATTTTCTAAAGATGTAATCGTTTCGAAAGCCTCCTGAAGATTTACACCAAAGGAAACTAATCCACTTATATGCCCAGCCATTATCAGTACTTTTTTTTCTTTCAAATCACTCTCTTCATAAAGCCTTATTATTTCTCTTGCCATGGCTGGAGTTCCATACTCTACATTTTTATTGGTTGTTGGTAGTTTATTAAGATGTTCATTCCACAAACCAATATCATGAATATGAATAACAGCTCCAATATCACTATTTAAATTATAAATTGTTCCATGGGTCATAGATTCAGAAGAGGCGATGATAGGCCCTTTACAGATTAAAGAATTAGTACTGATATTAAATTCTGTTACAAC
>CALMND010000118.1 GCA_937868565.1 uncultured Bacteroidota bacterium
TTGGGTTTTTTAGCAGTTCTGCTAAAAGCACATCTGCCTTACGGGCATCTCCTGGGCCGAACTCAAGTGTTAAGATTTGTTCTTTATTTAAACCAATATTTCTATTTTGAATAAAATTTAATTGTTGGAGGATTAAAGTGGTACCAATAATTAAAATGATAGCGATGCTGAACTGAAAAATAACCAAACCTTTTCTGAAAAAAATATCGCTTAATCCGTGACTTATTTTTCCTTTTAGAGATTGAATTGGAGCGAATGAGGACATGAGTAGCGCCGGATAAAGCCCTGCCAAAAGCCCAATGGCTATAATAATTAGGAAATATAAAGCTAATACGTCAAGGGTTAAACTAAGACTTGTTCCAATAAAAGAGTCAAAAACAGGTTTAATTATCAATACCAGAAAAAAAGAAAGTAAACAGGCAACAATTGAAAACAGCATGGATTCGCCAAGAAATTGAAATATCAATTGTGATCGGGAAGCTCCAATTACTTTTCGTAGCCCTATTTCTTTAGAACGATTTAACGAACGTGCAGTGGAAAGATTGATAAAATTGCAGCAGGCAATAAGCAATGTAAGTATAGCGGCACCAATAAAAATGTACACATAGGTAATATCACCATTCACTTCGTTTTTTAATTCAGAATCCAGGTGTGATTTTAAATGAATGTTGAGTATGGGTTGTAGTTCGATATTGAGTGACATTCCTACTTCCTTTTTTATGTCCGCCATCTGTTTATCCAAAAAGGCGTTCAATTTTGGTTCCAGTTTTTGGTAATCAACGTTTTCTTTTAAAAGTAGGTAAGAGTATGAATCACAGTTAAACCAATTTTCTTCGTTGTTGTAAATCCATTGCTCACTTTTTTTATTCATATCATTCATGGTGCTTCTTGAGAGAAAAGCTTCGCAATGAAAATGTGAATTTTGAGGAATGTCTTTAATTACAGCAGTAACCATTAAATTAATAGTGTCGGAGAATTGTAGCATTTTACCTACAGGCGCTTCGTTACCAAAATACTTTTTCGCTGCCTTTTCAGTTAATACGATGCTATAAGGGTTAGACAAGGCTTTGTGAGAACTACCTGAAACAATTGGAAAAGTAAACATGTCTAAAAGAGAAGAATCAGCATAAAGGATGTCGTTCTCGTAAAAGTTCTTTCCCTTATAGGATATTGGTCTTTTCGAATTCTTAAACCTTACAACACTTTCAATTTCCGGAAAGTTAGCCTTTAAACTAGCGGCCATTTTTGGGGACGAAGGAGCGAAATGATCATCTTTCCCTGGTTGATTAATTTTTGTGGTGATTCTATAAATACGCTCTGCTTTTTTATTGTATGTATCAAAACTTAGTTCGTGATTAACATAAAGGTAAATAATGGTGCAGCAAGAAACACCGATGGCCAAGCCAACTATGTTTATAAATGAGAACAATTTGTTCTTTAACAAATTTCTCCAGGCGATTTTTAAATAATTTTTTAGCATAGTGTTTTTTGTTTGGTCTGGCAAACTTACTCGGTTCTTAGATTTTTAACAGGATTGGTTATTGCTGCTCTGATAGTATGAAAACCAACAGTAATCAAAGCAATAACAATAAGTGTTAGCCCAACTACAGCTAACAAAAGCCAACCAATAGTCGTGCGGTAAGGAAAGTCTTGCAACCATTGATTCATTAACCACCATGATAAGGGAGTAGCTATGACAATTGCAAGCAATACTAACTTTAAAAAATCTTTTGTCAGTAAATAATTAATTGCTGTTACAGAAGCTCCGAGTACTTTACGAATTCCAATCTCTTTTATGCGTTGCTGTATCATTAACAAGGCTAAAGCAAACAAACCTAGACGGGATAATATAATGGCAACAATAGATGAAATGCCAAGTAACAGTGATAATTTTTTTTCTTTGTTGTACCAACGGTTTGTATTTTCATCCATAAACGAACCTTTGAATTCTTTACCAGGTTCAAGCTCTTTATAAATTAATTCAACTTTTTCCATAATTACTTTTGGATTACTGCCGCTTGTTTTAATGAAGACATACTGAATAGGGCTCTCATACGAAATGTCAATACTTAGCGGCTCTGTTTTTTCATGCGCTGAGTATAAATGAAAGTCGGGTATTACGCCAATGATATGGTATTTGGGTCTTGTAGAATCCATAGAGAATGAAATATTCAAAGGATCTTTTTCTCCAAATTGTTTTACCATGCTTTCTGTTACAATCAAATTGGAAATAGTATCTGTTGCAAATTCTTTATTAAAATCGCGCCCCACTATGGTTTTAATTCCAAGCGTTTTAAGAAAATCATAATCCACACTCATCCAATTGGTGTTAATTGTTTTGTCTTTATAACCGAAGCCACTGCTTTGTTTTGACCGGCTGCCATCTTTTCCTACTCCGATATTAATATTACTGCCTGTAACACTTTTTATGGAAGATTCGGAGCTTAATCTATTTCTGAATTGATTCACAGCATTCCTTCCATTAGTAGCATTATATAACGGAATACTTATCACATTATCTTTATTTAAACCTAAAGGCATGCTGCGCATGTAATCAAATTGTTTGAAAACAACCAGTGTGCAAACCATTAATAAACAAGCCATACTGAACTGTAATACAATTAATGAGTTTCTGAACAGTCCGGGTTTTTTAATAGAAAATTTTCCTTTAAGAACGGAACTAGTGCTTAGCTTAGAAATAACAAGAGAAGGATAACCTCCAGCAAATAGTGAAACGCAAATAATACTTAGTAACAACATTAAGAAAGTAGAAGGCTTTGCGAAAAAATTTAGACGAAGCTGCGCACCAAATAATTGATTAAATAATGGAAAAATAGAAAGCGACAAGATGAACCCAATTAGAACAGCCACAAAACAAACCCATAGGCTTTCTCCCCATAGCTGACTGAATATTTGTTTGCTGCTTGCACCCAAACATTTTCTTACACCAACTTCTTTTGCACGATTAAACGAACGAGCAATGTTTAAATTAATAAAATTAAAACAAGCAATGGCCAAAATAAAAAAGCTAATGAGGAGAAGGGAATAAATGTACATTTTACTAGTGGTGTTGCCACCAGCACCGAGCGAATTATTAAAATGTAATTCACCCAGGGGCAATAATCGTAAAGAAAAATAATCGCCATTTGAATCTTTGACATAGCCGTTATTTTTCAGGTACTCTGTATCACCAGGATTGTGTTTTTTTATAAGAAATCTTAATTTGTTTTCAATACTTTTTTGAGTAGTGTTCGCCGCTATTTTGATATATACATCGTGATGCTGACTGTTCCAGTTTTCTTTGTTCTCTTGAAAATCATGACGAAGTTCTGGCCTTACTAACGCATCAAAAATAATAGAAGCGTTTTGTGGACTATCTTCTAAAACGGCAGAAACCATCATTTCTTTGAGTTGTCCTGATATTTGCACTTTAACACGCTTTCCAATGGGTTCTTCCTTATTGAATAAGCGGGTGGCCGACTCCTTGCTTAGTACAATATTTCCTAGATCATTAAGTGGGTTTTTTTTATTGCCTGATATTAGTGCATACGAAAAAACATTAAAGAAGTCTTCGTCCACAAAATTGAGCCGCATGTCCAACTTTTTTCCATTGTATTCAATACTGGTGCTACCATGCATAAAACGAGTTGCAGCAATAATTTCCGGAATTTCCTTTTTTAATGTTGGCGCCACAGGATAGCCCATACTACCACTAAGCTGCTCGCCTTCAGGACTTAGAACATAATTATATAATTTAAACAGCTGGTTTCTGTCCTTTAAAAAATTATCAAACGAGAGTTCAAAATAGGCATTTATAAAAAGCAGAATACTACAAAGAAAAGCCAAGGATAGACCAAAAATATTAATGAAAGAAAGTGTTTTGTTTCTTAGCACATTCCGCAAAGCAATTATCAAATAATTTTTAAGCATCTTACTCCGTTCTTAAGTTTCTTATTGGATTTGCCAAACCTGCTTTTATAGACTGAAAACTCACCGTCAAAATCGATATTAGAAGTGACGCTATACCAGCAAAAATGAAAACCCACCATTTTATATTTATGTGGTACGGGTAATCGCTTAACCATTTAGTCATTAACCACCAAGAGAGCGGCGTTGCAATTAGGATTGCAATAAGCACCAGTTTTAGAAAATTAATGGAAAGTAGTTTCGCAATGTTGCCAACAGAGGCGCCAAGCACCTTTCTTATGCCTATTTCCTTAATGCGGTTTTCGGCCATGTAAGTTGATAAACCAAACAATCCCAGGCAAGAAATGAAAACTGTCAGGCCCGCGAAAAGTGTGGCAAGAACACTTGTTCTTTTTTCGCTTGCAAATTTTCTTTCATAATCATCACTTACAAAACTATATTCAAATGGAAACGCAGGATTATATTTTTTAAAAATGCTTTCTGCTTTTTTTATATTATCGGCCGTAAGGTTTTTATTATTAAACCGGATATTAACTACGTTAATCCAGCCGGTCTTGCAACCCTCAATAATCATTGGGTTAGTGGGGCGATAGGGTGAATGAAGTATAAAATCTTTTATAACTCCAATCACGTGCCATTGAACACTTCCATCTTTTATTAACTCACCAATCGGTTGTTTAAAACCCATGGCTTTTGCAGCAGATTCGTTTATAATAGCCCCAGTAGAGTCGCTGGGAAATTTTTTTAAATCAAAATCTCTTCCTTTTACCAATTCAAGTCCAACCGTTTCTACAATGCCTTCATCGTTTCCGTACCTGTCAAAATCCGTTTTATCATTGGGGTCTTTGCCCTTCCACTCAAACCCCCAGGTGTCGCTCCAGCCCTGCGTTAAGGGAGAGCTCGTTTTGCAAATGGATGTGGCAATACCCTTAGTTAGTAATTCAGTTTTTATCAAGGCATAATTTTTCGGGATATCACCGCTCAGATAAACGTAGATAAGATTATCTTTGTCATAACCCGCATTACGTTGTTGCACATGTGTTATTTGTTGCTTAATAATTACTGTGCAGATAATTAAAATAATCGCAAACGAAAATTGAATAACTACCAGAATTTTTCTAGGCGTAATGAGTGCATTCGCAGCTTTAAAACTTCCCTTTAAAACCTTAACGGGTTTAAAGGAAGATAAGAAAAAGGCCGGATAGGAACCCGCTAATAAGCCGGTTAAAAGTATGAAGAGGAAGGAGTACAACCAGAAATAGTTATTTCCATAATCAATGGACAGTTTTTTGGAAATTAAATCGCTAAAGGCGGGTAATGAAAAATGGACAAGAAGAAGAGCAATGACAAAGCCAATGAGGGCAATGAATAGTGACTCACCCAAGAATTGCCTTATCAGTGAGCTTCGCAGAGCACCAACAGTTTTTCTGATACCAACTTCTTTCGCTCTTTTTTCACTTCGCGCCGTACTTAAATTCATAAAATTAATGCAGGCAATGAGTAAAATAAACCCTGCTATTATGCTAAAAAGCCTTACAAATTCTATTTGTCCTTCGTCGGTTTCAATTCCATTTTCGAAATTGGAATATAGTCTCCAACGCTTTAAAGGGTACAAAAACATTTCCATGGCGTCCTTTGGGTCTTCATACTTTTTACGAATGGTTTTTACCTTTTCTTGCGCACTGGCAAAAGATGCATTTTCTTTAAGCAAAACAAAATTAGCGGTAGAGTTGTTACCCCAATTGGGATCATCCGATTCTCTTTTTAAAAGAAAATCCCAGCCTAACAAATATTCAAAATAAAATCTGGAATTATTGGGAAGGTCTGCCAGAATGCCCGTAACTACAACGTTATCGAGATTATTTATGTTTAGTGTTTTCCCAATAGGGTCTTTATCTCCAAACAGCGATTTGGCTGTTTTTTCCGTTAGCAAAATAGATTTGTTATCAGCTAAAGCTGTTTTAACGTTGCCTTTTAATAAAGGAAAATCGAAAATTTCAAGGAATTCTTTGTCAACGGCCGTACCTAATAAAGTAATTTTTTTCTCTCCCAAAGTAAAGAGCCTGCTTACGGACCAGTCCACCCGAACTGCTTTTTCAATTTCAGGAATATCTTGTTTTAAAAATTTGGCGGCGCATTTTGGTGTAGTGTTCCAGCAATTTAATCTTCCACTAAA
>CALMND010000119.1 GCA_937868565.1 uncultured Bacteroidota bacterium
GATGTGGCACGTTTATATGGTTTAAAAGTTAATAAACACATCGATGAACGTGCAAATTTTGAGAGAAGTGCCTTTGCGGCAAGCTGTCTGTTAAAGAAAATATGTATTCCTAAAACGAGGCAAATGCTTGATTCGCTGGGGATACGTGACGTAAATGAGGAGGAATTATGGTTTCGTTTATTAGTCATGCACGTGTATCATGCTGGTTCTTATAATGTGCAAAAAGTTTTATTTACAATCAATCCCAAGGAGGCAAATATGGATATGATTTATAGTCTATGGCAGACAAGTATTGGCCGCTTTAAAAGCGCAAGTCAAAACTATTCGCAATTGGTTTTGGCCGCAATGTTAGAGATGAATGAAAGGACGGACGTAGCCAACAAACACGGTTTTTTGGTGAGTGCGCGTTGAGTTAACTCAAATAATTCCGATAAAATAGTCTGTTGTCACTTAGGTTCCGCAATTTCCCGACTTATTCACAAAAAATGCCGTAATTTTGAAATGAAATGACACATCTTACACATCGCCCTAGGCGTAATCGCAAAAACGCATCCATTAGGAAAATGGTTCAGGAGAATATAGTAACTGTCAGTGATTTAATTTCCCCACTTTTTCTTACAGAGGGAAGAAATAAAAAGACAGAAATAAATTCCATGCCCGGTATTTACAGGTTGAGTCAGGATTTAATTTTAAAAGAGATGGAGGAATGCATGAAGCTGGGCATCACGTGTTTCGATATTTTCCCATCTATAAGCGATAAATTAAAAACACATAATGCTCGTGAAGCTTTTAATAAAAAAGGACTATATCTTTCTTCGCTTGCACAAATAAAAAAGGAATTACCAGAAGCGGTTATTATGACCGATGTGGCAATGGACCCATACAGCAGCGATGGGCATGATGGCCTGGTTAAGAACGGGGAAATTGTAAACGATGAAACTCTTGAAATTTTGGCTAACATGGCAGTAGCGCAAGCCGAGGCGGGTGCTGATATTATTGGTCCCAGTGATATGATGGATGGCCGTGTTGGATTTATAAGAAAGGCATTGGATGAAAATGGATTTACCAACGTTTCCATTATGAGTTATACTGCAAAATATGCCAGCGCTTTCTATGGTCCGTTTAGAGATGCATTAAATAGCGCGCCTAAATTTGGAGATAAAAAAACCTATCAGATGAATCCTGCTAATAGTAAAGAGGCTTTGTTAGAAGCAAGTCTAGACATGAATGAAGGCGCTGATTTTTTAATGGTAAAACCCGCTCTAAGTTATTTAGACGTTATTAAATTATTGAACGATAATTTTAATTTACCCATTGCCGCTTACAACGTGAGTGGCGAATACGCGATGGTAAAAGCCGCTGCTGCCAAGGGTTGGATTGATGGTAATTTAGTGAGAGACGAAATATTACTAAGTATAAAAAGAGCCGGAGCGTCTATTATTTTAACCTATTTTGCAAAGGAGTTCGCCAAATCAAAAAAACAGTTTTAGTTTGTTAAGTTCCTGAAATTGAACCGACATATATTCCTTACCGGCTTTATGGGAAGCGGTAAAAGCACTTTGGGCCGAAAAATAGCGGAACTACTAAATGTGGATTTTGTAGATTTGGATACAGCGATTGAGGACAGCGAAAAAAAACTCATTTGGGAGATATTTCAACAGCAGGGAGAAAAAAAATTCAGGGAAATAGAAACCAAAAACCTCAAGAAAGTTTTAAAAATTGAAGTACCAACGGTGATTTCTTTGGGAGGCGGCACCATTTGTTTTGAAAACAATCTTGAATTGATAAAAAACGCAGGGTTGCTTATATATATTGAACTACCGGTGAAAAAACTCGCTGAAAGACTTAACGAAAATAAGCAGAACAGGCCACTATTAGTCAGCTATCGAGGTAATGAACTGATTAAAGAAATTGCCAAAAAATTAAAAGATCGCAAAAAATATTACGAGCAAGCTGAGCTTAAAATAAATGGCTTAAATTTAACCGAAGAAAAATT
>CALMND010000120.1 GCA_937868565.1 uncultured Bacteroidota bacterium
ATGCCTTTTGTGGTTGCCTGGAGAAGGATGTAAAGAATTGGCGCGGTGCTATAGGAGAAGTTGTGAACGATAAACTACTTTTCAGAACGGACATGAAGCGCGAGTTGAGCCAGGAAACAGCCAATACACTCTATGGCATTAGTTTAAGCCTGGAACCTGTCGAAGTTGTGTCGAAATCTATTGAAGAATATCAGTTTGAAAAAAATCAAAGACTGGCACAAATTCGTGATTTTGAAGAAGCCCTAAACCAGTTTCAAACATCCAATAATGAAGAAAAAATGTTGGCAGCCGATAAATTCGGAAAACAACTAGGGGAGTTAAAAGAAGATGTGAAAGTATTGAGTTACTCCCTGGAACTATCCGATAAAAAGGAAAGAAAACTAAGTGAAGAGCTGGAAGACTGGAAAAGCCGTGCCGGTAAAGAGATCGAGGAAACATTAACGAGTAATCGCCAACGCGCCAACATCATTGAAGAAGAACTTTCAATTCTCAGTAAAAAGAAAAACATGTTATTGAACGATTTCAATAACCAGATTGAGAAAAACAGAGTATACAACGAAGAAAGGTTGATTGAATTAAAAGAAAAACAAGAAACAGAAGTCTCGGAACTAGAAGTTGAGAAAAAGAACCAAATAAAAGAATTCGAAGACAAGGAAGACAAACTCTCCAAAGAAAAAGAAACCAATTTTAAAAGTAAGGGCGTTGATTCCAAACAATTAAAAAAAGTGGAAGCCCGCATGAAAGAGCTGCAGGAGGATTTAAAGGCGCTGGAACAATATTCTCAGATTATCAGCGACTACCTCAAAGACAAACGCGAAATTTTCGACAAACTTCCCGACCTTATTCGCAAGAAAGAAGAGTTTGTAAAAAACAATAACGAACTCAGCGAACAAATTGAAGAAGCCACACGCAAATTCAATTTAAAACGCATGGAGTTGAACAAACAAAAACGCGCCTTTGACGAAGAACTCATTGCATTTAATAACGGAATCAATTTCTTTAGTAATAATTTCAGGGAAACACCTGTTTATTCTAAGTTTTCTGACATCATAGAACGTGCGGAACCAAAACGCACGAATTACGATATCATGGATCTGTGTACCCAATTGTTGAAAAATGATTCTCACTTTAACGAAGAGTACGGTGCCTTTCAGCGCTTCGTGAATGAATTTGCCGGCAAATTTAAAATTGATAATCACTTTAATTTTGTTATTCGCAACGATGCTACCCAGGCAGAATATGAAAAATTCGCACTAAATCTTCGCACTTTTATTAACGAAAATAAAATCGAACTTTCTATTGCGGAAACTGCTACTCAAATCGGACTGGTAACAGACAGCATTGCTACCAAGGTAAAGGAGCTAAGTGGTCAGAAAGAAAAAATTCAGCACATCATCGGTTTAATTGCCGAAGACTTTAAGAAAGCGGAATTTGAAGAAAGTAAATTGATAGAATTTATAAAAATACGCCTTGAAGAATCTGACAACAAGGTTTACCGCTTACTCAAACGCATTCAGGAATTCCGTGAAGAAAACGGTTTGGTTTATAACGAAGGTTTATTCAATACCGACTTTGCAACTGGCCAAAAGCGCGAAATTAGTGGACGGGCTGTGAAGTTGCTCGACCAACTCAGTACTGCCATTAAAGAACAGGAGCAGGAAGAAATTCGTTTGCAGGATCTGTTTGAATTAAAATTCAATATCAAAGAAGGTATGAACGAAACCGGCTGGACACACAAGATCGACAGTATTGGCAGCACGGGAACCGACATATTGGTAAAAGCAATCATTTACATCACCCTACTCCACGTATTTATTAAAGAGTCTTCGCACCGCAGCAGTAAAGATTTTAAAGTACATTGTATTATTGACGAGGTTGGGCAAATCTCCGCACACTATTTACGTGAGTTATTACGTTTTGCTAAGAACCGAAACATCATGATGATTAATGGCTTGCCAAACAAATCAGGACTGGAAAGTCATTACAAATACACCTACCAATTCAGGCGCGAGGAAAATAACAATGTGAGGATATTCCCAAGCATCGTGACTGAGGTTGAGGCTTAAGAAGTCATTCCGTTCAAAAACCAAGGGCAAAAACGTTGCGGACCTTATTTTAGGAATCTTCTATATAAATTGAACTATGAAACGACAGATATTGCTTTTTACACTGGTTCTGTTGACTGGCGTTTCCTATTCACAAAAGAAAAAGGAAATCAAAAAACTGGGCATCAAATCCATTACTTCAACCGAAACCACTGGAACAAAAATAATTATCGATTCTAAAACAGTTTATGACAAGAAGGGGCAGATTGTCGAAGAAATAAACTACAATAAAGAAGGAGTATTAAAATCAATTACCAAATACAAATACGATGGGGATGGTGATGTAATTGAAGAATTGGAATACGAAACAACTAGTATCCTGAAGGAAAAACGGCTTATTAAGTACAACGCGCTGAAAGAAAAAACAGAAGAACTAGCTTTAAACGCGGCAGGCAAACAACTAAAAAAACAAACCTACACTTACGATACCAAAGGGCTTAAAGTTGAAAAGAAAACCTACGATGCGGTTAATAAATTGGTTAGCACAAAAAAATACCTTTACAGTTATAAATAAACGTGGCTAAAATAAACGAGATACTAAATTCGTTTGAACCCATTACTCTAGAGGAAATGGAACGTGTGAAGTTGATGGATAGAACCGACACCAAATACGCGTTTGCAATTCGGGACCTCCCCCCTTTGTTAGAAGAAATGCGAGTCTCTTACGCCTGTTTGCGGGTACAACAAACTAAAACGAGCAATTATCGCACTCTTTATTACGATACAAGTGATTTGGCACTTTACACCAAACATCATAAGGGAGAATTAAACCGCTATAAAATCAGGCACAGAACATACATGGATTCAGACATGGGTTATTTAGAAGTGAAGTTTAAGAATAATAAAGGCCGCACCATAAAAGAACGCATTAAAGAAAACACGCCCGAAAACACTTTCAATAAAAGGGCGTACACTTTTTTACAATCAGAATTACCCTTTGATCCATCTCTTCTTATGCCCGTTGTTTGGGTAAACTACCACAGAATAACTCTAGTAAACAAAGTAGATTCCGAACGCTTAACCATTGACATCAACCTTAAATTTAAAAAGGGGAGCACGGAATTAGATTTAACTAATTTAGTAATTGCAGAAGTTAAGCAAGAAAAAAGGAAAACATCTCCCTTTATAAAAGCCATGAAAACTAGGTGTATTGCGGAAGTTTCGATTAGTAAGTATTGCTTCGCCATTGCTGCGATGTACAGCGATGTGAAAAAAAATAATTTTAAAGAAAAAATAAGCTCATTAAACAAATTAATTAAGCATGACAGCATTGCAAATAGTCACCGAAGCTACAACGGCTAATGATACGGCAGAACTCGTTAAAATCTTAACTAAATTCACATTCCGATTTATTATTGACATGATCTCTTTACTTGTGCTCATAGGTTGTGTTTATTTCCCTTCCTATAAGCGCAGCGAGCTGTTTTTTACGTTTGCAGTATTTAATATTGTCATTTTTTTAATTTGCTTTTTACTTAACAAAGTAGAATTAAGCATGGGTGCCGCTTTTGGCCTGTTTGCCGTATTTAGCATGTTGCGCTATCGCACTGAAGACATTAGCATCAAAGACATGACCTACCTCTTTTTGGTAATTGCCATTGGCCTTATGGCTGCTGTGACTAAAATTAAAGACACCTCAGACGTCTACGAATATCTTTTTTTAGCAATCATAAACGCCCTAATTATTGGAGTGGCCTTTGTTTTTGAAAGTAGCGTTTTATTTAAAAAAGAAGCCACTCAGCTTATAAATTATGAAAATATTGACTTAATAAAAAAGGAAAAGCATGAGGAACTGATTCAGGACATCAGACAGCGCACCGGATTGAATGTACACAGAGTTTCTATTGGTAAAATAGATTTTTTAAAGGATGCTACACAAATAAAAATCTATTATTACGAAGACAAAGCATAAGTCCCAAGTGAATTGTAAAACAAGTGTGCCGCCTTATCGTACTTACTTGATTAAAAACATTAGTGCAATCATTAAAATCTGTGACAACTAAACACATAGCGATCCTCTACTCTCCATTTTCGGGCAACGGCAAAGGACGCAAGTTGGTGCATATATTAGGCGAGATTCTAGGTCAAAACAACATCCCGTACACTCCTTTCGAAAATGAGTGGCCCGACAATTTTCAGAACTATGATTTAATTTGTTTATGCGGAGGCGATGGCACCTTTAATTATTTTGTAAATAAATATTCAAAAACTTCTGTTCCCCTATTTCTATTGCCAGGTGGAACGGGTAATGATTTTTACTGGAACCTATACGGAAAGAAAACCGCATCAGAGCAAATACAAAGCATTGTTGATTACGCAACACAAAAACAAACCATCGAACCAAGACACGTTGACGTAGCCTATTGCAAAATAGATAATTCTAAAATCTTTTATTACCTCAACAGCGCAGGACTAGGGTTTGACGGGGAAGTACTCAAAAAAATGAAGGCCATACGTTCGATTGGCGGACATTTGGGATATTTACTAACGGTTATTAAAGTAATATTACAATTCAAAGAACCTGAATACGAAATCACTTATAAGGGAAAAACCATTCACGGAAAATTTACAATCATCAACATGGCCAATTCTCCGCGAACAGGCGGGGGCTTTTTGATATCTCCTGAAGCTAGTAGTTTTGACCAACAACTAAATCTATTGTATTGTTATGTTCCCAGCATATTTTCCCGCCTGAGCATTTTATCCGCCGTAGAAAAAGGAAAACACATACGCAACAAAAAAGTGGTTTACTTGCCCACCGAACATGTTGTTATTAAAGCGAGACAATCTGTCTTTTCTCAACTGGACGGAGAACTCATTGAAGGCCGTGAATATGAAATTGGTTTGAGCGATCGGAAATTGGACATTATTTGCTGAAAGTTAGATTGAGATGGTGACTATAACCTGTTCACGGCTGGCCTAGGTTGACGGGAACGCCAATAACAAAATTGTTTTAAAAAATACTTTCGGGTACGACGACGAAAATGAGTTTTACGCCGAGAAACATGCAAAAACGACGTACTGCTATGAAAAACAAGTTAGGGGTGTGAGCGCAGCAACAGTATCTTGAACTCCTGTTTTACCCGTGAAGGCAACGGCAAAACCCGAGAATTCGACAGTTCAAGTATCATACTGGCAGGGTGGGAAAAGTGCGAGGTGATTGGCTGAAGAAGTAAATCAAAAATCTACAATTCCAAAGTATACAACCAATACCTCTTTCCAAATCTTGGTTCTAATTCCCTTAATATCTTAAAGCCTAGGCTTTGGTAGATGTGCCTGGCTGCGTTCATCATTTCGGAAGTATGAAGAGCAATTATTTTTTCATTTTTTTGTTTTGCATACACAATACATCTGTTGGTTAGTTCTTTTCCTATTCCCTTTCCTCCATAATCGGGGTCAACGCCCAGCATGCGTATATATGACCAATCAGCAGGATAAAAATCCCAAGGATTGCCGCTTAATAGAACGTAAGCCATTCCTATAATTTTCTCACCATCAAGACAAACGAAGCAATACGAGGTGTTTAGCAATTGAATGACTCTTTCCTCACTTTTCAGATTATTTTCCATCTTCGCTTTTTCTTCGGGAGATAGTAGATGAAAATACTGACTGTATGAAACGAGTCCCAGGTTTTGAAGCTTTATAGCATCATTCAGAGTAGCTTTACGGAAAGAGAAACTTGATACTTTTGAGTTCATAAATAGTGGAGTACTAAATAGTCGTTTTGTTTGTCCATGTTCGTTTTAAATAAACTGCAATTGGTTTCTCAAAATATTTATATAATAGCAGACTAAATGAAATAAAAACTACTATTACTAAAACTGGAAATAAGCCCGAAAACCTGCCTAATAAACCTGCATATTTATGAATTAATAACACTCCTATAT
>CALMND010000121.1 GCA_937868565.1 uncultured Bacteroidota bacterium
ATAGGAGAAAATGGAATAATAATTGAACCTTGGTGCGAAGTAAGTGTCTTTAATTTTGATAATCCGAAACGATTAATTGACAGTGGTTACTATGCCACCTTGCGGGTTATTGAAAAAATAAAAACTCGCGTTAATCGTGAACATGATCAAGAAAATTTTTCAACCAGAAGAAATAAATATCTGGTAACGAAAGAAACAAAAAAAATAATTTTTAATAAACTGGAAGTTATTGGCTTTAATGCAAAACAAACCCAATTCATTAACAGGAGTTTGTTTTTTCATAAGGAGCCTTTTACCATGGAACAATTGCGTAAACGTTACTTCAGACTTGCCAGTGATGATAAAATAAAAAATATTTTCCCTACGGTTATTTTTGATTCATTAAGCAATAGTTTTACTCTGAAATTAGTTGGTAAAAAAGAAAAACCATTTTATTTAGAACCCGGAGCTATTCTTTCAAATAGACCCATTAGTGAAGCTTTTCTTGGCTTACAGTTCAATCATCTTGGTCGAATAGGTTTTAGCGCCTACGCAAACGGCTACCTGGGGAAATTATATTCGGGTACCTTCAGCAAATTACGATTTGATTTTCCCGGGCGTTTGCCATTTTTTATAGAACCCTCTTTTACTTTTTCACGTTGGGATTATTATAGCAGCAGTATTTTATTCTACGATTTTCTAAAGCCTGCTTATCTGGTTCAAGAAGACAAATTCGGGGAAATTAAGGTTGGTGTTCCTTTGGGGAATATTTCCCAATTCAACCTTTCGGGTGGCGTTACCGAGTGGAAAAATCAATACTATCAAAATGACTTCTTTACACAAAAGGACACGGCAGATATTACCTATTTTGATTATCGGTATTTGCAGGCAAATTACAAGGTAAATACCCACAATCGTAAAATGTACCCTACCAACGGAACCATGATAAATGGCCGAGCTCGCTATTTGTTGGGGCGTGAAAGTTATTACCCTGGATCAACGAGCACAGACAGTGTTATCTTTATAAACAAAAATCAAACACCATGGTTACAGTTGAAATTGACATTTGACGGTTACATCAAAACGTTTAAGGGCTTTAGAATTGGAATTTTTGGCGAGGGCGTTTATTCCACTCAAAGTTTCTTTTCTAATTATCAGGCCACCATTTTGTCGGCTCCGGCATTTAACCCCACTCCCGAGAGTCAAACTTTTTTTATTAAAGATTACAGAGCGCATAATTATCTGGCAGGTGGCATCAAGGCAATTACTACTCCGTTAAAGAATTTAGATGTAAGACTCGAAGCCTATATTTTTCAACCTGTACTGGCTATCACCAAAAATGCCAACGACAAGGCCGGCTACAGTACGCCGTTTTTATACCGTCATTTTTCCGGTGTTGGAACTTTAGTATACAACAGCCCTGTCGGCCCCATCAGTGCTGGTCTCAATTTTTACGATCAATATCAAAATCCATTTTCATTCTTTTTCCATATCGGTTATATTATTTTTAACCGAAAATCAATCGATTAATCTCATAAAAAAAACCGTTCAATAAATTGAACGGTTTTTTTATCTCCAATTAAGCTCTGTTGCTAAAACTCGTCTTCGTTAAAAAAGAAGTCATCTTTGGTGGGATAGTCGGGCCAAATTTCTTCGATGCTCTCGTAACTCTCCCCTTCATCTTCCATCTCTTGTAAATTTTCAATCACTTCCATCGGAGCACCGCTGCGCATGGCATAATCAATCAACTCATCTTTTGTGGCAGGCCACGGTGCATCCTCTAACCAACTTGCTAATTCCAATGTCCAATACATACTATCTTGTTTAAATTTAAAGCCTCTTTAATTTCATGCAAAAGAAAAAAAATTTTTGGTAAGAAAAAAGAAATATTATCAAAATTCCACTTTTTTATCATCTCGTCAATGTATTGATTATCAGTTAATTGAATCGATAATCGCATATTCACTTACAATTTGTTAGGTTATTTGGAAAGTTGGGGCCTTTAAAACGGCCGTTTGGCTTTTTGCTTGGGCGAAGAAGGACCCAGGAAAAGTTTTAATTGTCAGACAA
>CALMND010000122.1 GCA_937868565.1 uncultured Bacteroidota bacterium
AATTGAAAGTTTGGAAATTATTGGTCAAAAAAACGCAAAACGATTGGTCGTTTTGTTTAAAGACGCTACTGGTATCATGGAACTTGTATGGTTCCAAGGATATAATTGGATGGCACAACAGTTGAAAATGGGCGTGGAATATGTTGTTTACGGCAAACCCACTAGTTTTAAAGGACGGTATAACATGGCGCATCCCGCAATGGATTTGCTGTCAACCGAATTTCTCAGCCAACAATCGGCATTTCAATCCGTGTATCACTCAACTGAAAAGTTGAAATACAAAGGACTAGATAGTGAAGGAATAAGAAAAGCCCAGCGCAACCTGTTTAATCAACTAAAAAAAGAGGATGTCGAAGAAACGTTGAGTGATGACGTAATACAGGAACAAAAGCTTATTCCTAAACACGAGGCCCTCAGACAAATTCATTTTCCGGAAAATGCCGAACAACTCAAAAGAGCAGAGTTAAGATTAAAATTTGACGAATTATTTTATATTCAATTACGTTTGTTAAAATTGAACAAATTAAGAGCCACTAGCGTGAGAGGTTTTGTTTTTTCGAGAGTAGGGATAAATTTTAATGATTTTTATAGTAAATATCTTCCTTTTGAATTAACAAATGCACAGAAAAGAGTGTTGAAGGAAATTCGCCTAGATATGGGCAGTGGTAGGCAAATGAACAGGCTCCTGCAGGGAGATGTGGGAAGTGGAAAAACACTCGTGGCTGCTATGAGTATGTTGTTAGCTTTAGATAACGACTTTCAAACCTGTTTAATGGCACCTACTGAAATTTTGGCGCAACAACATTATGTAACCTTTACCAGTTTTTTAAAAGACTTAAATATTGAAATAGCTATATTAACTGGTTCTACAAAAACAAAACAGAGAAAGCTTATTCACCAAAAATTAAAATCGGGAGAAATCAACATATTAATTGGCACGCATGCATTAATTGAAGATGTGGTGCAGTTTAATAATTTAGGATTAGTGGTAATTGATGAACAACATCGTTTTGGCGTAGCTCAAAGGGCAAAACTAAGAGATAAAAACACCAGCCCTCCGCACATGCTCATTATGACAGCTACTCCCATTCCCCGAACATTAGCGATGACATTGTATGGAGATTTAGATACCAGTCTGATTGACGAAATGCCTCCCGGTAGAAAAGCTATAAAAACCATGCACTATATGGAATCGCAGCGCCTGAGGGTAAATGGTTTTATGAAAGAACAAATTGCATTGGGTAGACAAGTGTATATTGTTTATCCGTTAATACAGGAAAGTGAAAAAATGGATTACCGTAATTTGCAAGAAGGTTACGATAATTTGTTAGTGGAGTTTCCCCAACCGCGGTATCAGGTAAGTATAGTGCATGGTAAATTAAGCAACGAACAAAAAGAAACTGAAATGCAACGTTTTATTAAAGGCGAAACACAAATCATGGTAGCCACAACGGTTATCGAGGTGGGTGTTAATATTCCAAATGCAAGTGTAATGGTGGTTGAGAGCGCAGAACGTTTTGGATTATCACAATTACATCAGCTTAGGGGCAGGGTGGGGCGTGGCGCAGAACAGAGTTACTGTATTTTGATGACAGGTTACAAATTAGGTGCCGACAGCCGAGTAAGAATGGAAACCATGGTTAGGACAAATGACGGCTTCGAAATAAGCGAAGTAGATTTAAAATTGCGAGGACCCGGGGATATTGAAGGAACACAACAAAGTGGTGTGATGGATTTAAAACTAGCTAATCTGGCACAAGATGGGCACATCCTCCAATTAGCAAGGCAGGCAGCGCAATCTGTTTTGGACGAGGATTCTTCACTCGAAAAAAACAAAGTGTATTCACAACAATTGCAATTACAACAAAAAAATCGACCCAATTGGAGTAAAATCGGGTAATTAAAAATGACATCCTCAACTAAACAGGGCACCCTCACAACAAGACTTAAGCGGCCAAAGCGATAGAAGAGAAGGTTAAAAAAGTACCTAAGTGACGCAAGAGACAAAACTAAAACAAAAAATACATGGTGAACGGATTACTGTAAACACCAAACTAATCATTGAAAACTATTAATCAACTGTAAAAGCTATGCCATTTCTAAAACCATTACCAAAAAGCAATTTTTACGCAGTTATCTTTTCAAGTACAAAAAGCAATGATTTGGAAGGTTACGCCGAAGCAGATGCACTCACCATGAGCTTGGCACAGGAACAGCCAGGTTAT
>CALMND010000123.1 GCA_937868565.1 uncultured Bacteroidota bacterium
AGAAGCAAGATTACTCGCTAAGTATTTTTGTTCTAAATAATCTGGGAAATTTGAAATACCGTCATAACCAGTACCACCAAATAACCACAAATTTCCAGAAGCATCTATCCATGCCTGAGAATCAACTCGGCCACCCGGTTGATTTAAAGAGGCAGGCACTCCCATTGTTCCATAAGTCCCATTTTGATCCAGCAGAGTGCTGCCCTTTACCCAAGTCCATTGATTCGTAACCGGATTGTATTTCCATAGATCATTTAAGAAACCACTTAAATTTGAATTGTTATAGCCTGTACCACCAAAAAGCCAAAAATTACCACTTGCATCCATCCATGTAACAGACGCAAATCTAGCGCCCGGATTATTTGCAACAGCAGCAACGCCAATGGTGCCATAAATAGCCATTTGAAAATTAGTATTACTGCCTTTCATCCAAGTCCATTGATTGCTTGCAATGTTATATTTCCAAACATCGCTGAGTTCACCTACGTTTGCAGCCCCATCAAAACCTAGGCCGCCAAACAACCAAAGATTTCCGGCAGCGTCTGCCCAGCCAGAAGCACCAAAACGTGCACCGGGATTATTGGCTATTGCTGCAACACCCATCGTACCATATGTGGCGTTTTGATCGGCCAACTTGCTACCTTTTACCCAGGTCCATTGATTCGTAGTTGGATTATATTTCCATAAATCGTTCAAAAAGCCCTGATTTCCGATTATATCATAACCACTACCACCAAATAACCAAAAATTACCTGAGGCGTCTTTCCAGGTTACCATAGCTTCTCTGCCGCCAGGTATATTGGTGACCGACGGAACCCCGACCAGCCCATAAAAACCGGGCTGATTAACGTTGTTTGTTCCACTTTTCCATGTAAAGTTTTGTGCTACCAAAACATAATTTAAAATTAATAGCATGGCTATTGTTGTAATTTTCTTGCGCATGTTTTTTGTTTTCATATTATTAAGTTAGGTCCTTTGTTTTTTCGATTTCTATTTTTTTGATTCTAAAAGAGTTTTTCTTGAGCTAAACTATTGCCATTAACCTCGGTTCCACCCCATTCTACTACTGTAAAACCGCTTCTTTTGATGGATGTAAATTTCGGTATGGTAGTTTTAACAAAGACCTTGCTTGCCTGATAAGCCATAAAAACGCGAATAAGTGTATTAGGCCTAGGAGTAATATTTAATGGTGCACTTTCAGAATAAGACTCTCCGGCGAAATGAATAACATTATAATTATTATTCATCATTTTTGGCAACCAAAAAACAATCATCTCATTGTATTCTCTAGGAGTAAGGCCAAGTAATGGCAAAACCTGTTGTAAGAAAGATTTTGTTTCACTCCCTTTCACACAAAAACCCTCGTCCATATTAAAGTGGTAAGGAATTGCATGTGCGCCTTCCCAAAAAAGATATTGATACTCCCTACCGTCTTGTATGTTTTTTAAGGTTCCATCTTTTTGAGCAATGACCTCCCATCCATGTTTACGTTTATCAAAATCAGGATAAGTAACTGTAAGTCTTCCTTTGTAATTTAGCTCCACGTGTACTTTGGTTTGCTTTTCAGGATACAGGTAAATAACCGGCTTATAAGCGATTATCACATTGGTGTCCTTTTTTATATCACACAAACTAATGTTTTGAGCGTAAGGGATAGGCGGCGTGCTGCAAAACCAGCAATTTAACTGCGTTGAATCCTTTAATTTGTTGTAGTCAAATTTTACAGTTATACCATTGTGTTTAAAAGCCGAAGGCAAATTTTTAGGTAGCAATAATTCGGTTTTCACAGGTGTAAGAGATGGTCCTTGGGGTTGTTTATAAATAGTTGCATTTATAAACCATTTGTTGTTGTCAGAGGGACATTGTTCAATAGTGCCTGTTGCTGAATAGTTACAATTCGTGCAAAAAAAGCCATCATTACTTGAATCAGTTCCCTTTATGATTACTGCTGTGTCTTGTTTTTTAGTACAGCTACCTAATGCTATAATCGCCGCGGCCAGTAGTAAGCTTAATTTATTCACATTTTTCATTTTAATTTCAGTTTAATTACACTCTTTAGTGAAGACGACCTTTTTTTGAAAACGCTGCGTTTAAAAAAAAAATTCGCTAATCAATTGATTATCAGAAGGAAA
This sequence comes from uncultured Bacteroidota bacterium, assembly GCA_937868565.1. GTDB lineage: Bacteria > Bacteroidota > Bacteroidia > B-17B0 > Aurantibacillaceae > Aurantibacillus. Next base: position 2,133 of record CALMND010000123.1, read on the forward strand.
ATGACCCGCTAGGAATAAACAACATCATTTTAAGTGAGTTTTGTAAAAAAATCCAACCAATACCACATGATTGGTGTTCTTATCTTAGAAATGAGTGTTGAGTTTTTTATTTACTTTTGAACCCATGATTATCAGGAGCAAAGCCCCTTTAAGAATTGGCCTCGCTGGAGGCGGAACCGACGTGAGCCCCTACTCCGATATTTATGGTGGTGCCATTCTAAATGCAACCATCGATTTATACGCCTATGCTTCCCTAGAACCTACCGATATCGGTAAAATCGAATTTGTCATCGATGGGCATTCTAAATCTGTTGTGTTGGACTCGAAAAAAGAATTGGAATCTGTTCCGGGTTTTGAATTATTTATTGGTGTATATAATCGGGTTGTTAAACAATTTAATTTAAGTGCGCTTTCATTTCGTTTAACTTCTCATATCGAGGCGCCCCAGGGATCTGGTTTAGGCACTTCCTCTACCATAGTGGTTTCTTTGTTGGGAGCCTTTGTTGAGTGGTTAAAATTGCCTCTTGGTAAATATGACATTGCACACTTGGCTTTTGAAATTGAACGCGTGGATTTAGCCATGGCCGGTGGTAAACAAGATCAATACGCTGCAACTTTTGGTGGAATAAATTATTTGGAGTTTTTAGAGAACGATAAAGTAATTGTAAATCCCCTGCAATTAAAACCATCTATTATTTACGAACTGGAATTTAATCTTCTGCTTTACTTCACCGACACGCAAAGACTTTCTGCTTCCATCATTAACGAACAAGTAAAAAATGTGCAGGAAAAAAATATCAAAAGTGTTGAAGCCATGCACAATTTAAAAGAACAGGCCCAGCAAATGAAAAAGGCGTTGTTGAGCGGAGAGTTGAATAAATTTGGCGAGATACTTCATTTTGGTTGGCAAAATAAGAAGCAAATGGCTCATAGTATTTCGAACGGTCAAGTTGATAAAGTATACAGCACCGCTATGGAAAACGGAGCAACCGGTGGTAAAATATCAGGAGCAGGTGGTGGTGGCTTCATGTTTTTTTACTGCCCCGGTGTAACAAAAATAAAAGTGTCCAGGGCCATTGAAGCTCTGGGCGGAAAAATACAATCGTTTAAATTCTCTCAACAAGGTCTGGTGACCTGGATTAGCCAATAAAAGCTGATAATTATGACAACTCTTGATAAAACCAATTTTACTTTACCTCAGCAAACCGCCTACTACAAGGGCAAGGTAAGAGATGTGTACACAATAAACAACAAGCTCTTGGTTATGATTGCGAGTGACCGCATCAGCGCCTTTGACGTGGTATTACCTCGAGGTATTCCATACAAAGGACAGGTTCTCAATCAAATTGCGGAAGAATTTTTAAATGCTACAAAAGATATAGTACCTAATTGGTTAATTTCTTCGCCACATCCAAATGTTAGCATTGGTAGGATGTGTCAACCTTTTAAGGTGGAAATGGTTGTACGTGGCTATCTGGCCGGACATGCCGCACGAACGTATAACAGTGGTTTACGTGAGTTATGCGGTGTTAACCTTCCCGAAGGACTAAAGGAAAATGATAAACTCCCTCATCCGATCATTACTCCAACCACAAAAGCGTCTGAAGGACATGATGAAGACATTAGCCGCGAAAATATCATTAAGCAGGGCATTGTAAGCGAAGTACATTATTCTCAATTAGAAAAATACACCCTCGCCCTCTACCAACGTGGGCAGGAGATTGCCAACAAAATGGGACTTATTCTTGTTGACACAAAATACGAGTTTGGTTTATATGAAGACAAAATTTGTTTGATGGATGAAATTCACACGCCAGACTCTTCGCGCTATTTTTATAGTGAAGGATATGAAGAAAGACAAAAAGCGGGGGCGGAACAAAAACAATTAAGCAAAGAGTTTGTAAGAAGGTGGCTGATAGAAAATGGATTTCAGGGTAAAGACGGTCAAAAGGTTCCTGAAATGAACGACGTTTGGGTAAATGAAATTAGCGCAAGATACATTGAGTTGTTTGAAAAAATAACAGGTAAAACATTTGTTAAAACTGATTCTGTCAATATTCTAAAGGAAGTAGAAACAAGTATTGTGGAAGCGCTTAAAAAAATTGAATAAACTTCGCTATCAATTTTATTCTTTCAATAAATTATGTTTGAGTGCGAACATCACAAGTCCCGCCGTGTTCTTTGTTTTAGTCTTATTGTGAATGGTGAGCCGGTGGGTTTGCACAGTCCTTTCACTCACGTTTAAAATTTTTGCAATTTCTCCGCTCGTTTTTTGCTGACAAACCAGTCTGGTTATCTCAATCTCTCTTTCTGTGAGTGTATTACTAAAGGCCATAACCGAAGTTTTATTATAACCCTGTGCCCCCCGCAACAAAGAATCGCGAATATCTTCACTAAAATACATGCCCTTGTCCATCACATTGTATATGGAATCCACCAGGGCCTCCG
>CALMND010000124.1 GCA_937868565.1 uncultured Bacteroidota bacterium
TGAGCGGATTAATGGAATTGATTCGTCTCGATTCTGCTTGGGTTCCATCTAGTGAAACTGGAAGTTTGTATATACGTCCATTTATTATTGCAACAGATGAAGCTATTGGAGTAAAAATTAGCGACACCTATAAATTTATTATCATTACATGCCCAGCCGGTAAATATTACAGTGAACCAATTCGCGTTTTGGTGGAAACCAATTATTATCGTGCTGTAAAAGGCGGTGTGGGATTTGTGAAAGCAGCGGGAAACTACGGACGAAGTCTTTATCCAACCAAACTGGCGCAACAAAAAGGATACCAACAGGTAATTTGGACAGATAGTGAAACACAACAATATTTTGAGGAAAGTGGAACCATGAATGTGATGTTTGTGATTGGCGACAAACTTCTAACTCCTGGACTGAGTGACACCATTTTGGATGGCGTAACCCGCAACACCGTATTAACTTTAGCGCGGGACTGGGGTATGAAAGTGGAAGAAAGAAAAGTGAGTATAAAAGAAGTTTTTGAAGCGCACAATGCAGGTACATTGAAGGAGGTTTTTGGTTGTGGCACCGCAGCTACAATTGCCCAAATAGTTACTATTGGTTATGGTAATAAGGATTATGAGTTGCCTCCGGTTGCCGAAAGAAAATTCTCTACTAAAGTAGACGAGACTTTAAGAAGTATTAGAAAAGGCAAAAGCGAGGATAAATTTAACTGGATGCTCAAAGTATCTTAAGGAGTGTAAAAGATTAAATTCAAAAGCTGACTTCTACTGGGTCGGCTTTTATTTTTAGCAGAGGTGAAGTTTATTAAAGAACATAGAGTTTTTGTTTTAATCCTGGTCGTGTGTATTGTTATGCGGCTTATTCCTTTGTTTGAATACCAATTTACCTACGACGAACTGAGTGGCTTGCAACGTACCCAATTCGATAGTTTTAGTGAATTAATAGAAAAGGGTGTGAAAATTGACGCGCATCCTGCTCTGGTTCAGGTAATCATTTATTATTTGAGTAAATGGTTTGGTTATGTAAATTGGATAATAAAGTTTCCATTTTTTTTTTTTTTTTTTGGTGCGGTTATTCATGCATATTTATTTTCTTGGCGTAATTTTTCGAAACTATCTGCCCAAATAGCAGCTTCGGTATTTAGTTTTTCGTTGGTGTTTGTTTTTTATGCACCCATAGCCCGTATGTATATTTCTGGTGTGTTTTTTAGTATGGCATTGCTCTATTATTTTTTTGAAATAGTTTTCAATAACAGCAATCTCAAACGTAATTATTTTTTGCTTGGTCTATTCGCTTTGTTGTCAGCTTTAAATCAGCACATCAATGCCTTATTTGCCTTCACGGTTTTTTTATCAGGATTTTTATTTTTAAACAAACAAAATTTAAAGGCTTATCTCTTAACCTGTTTTTTTGTTGTTCTGGCCTACCTTCCGAATATGGGCGTTACCCTTTATCAATTAGGCTTAGCTGGCATAGGCACTGAACAGGGTGGTTGGTTGGAAAAACCGGATTTCAGTGCAATACTTGGATTTGCTAAAATACTGTTTGGTACTGGCAGGAGCTATGTGTTCTTTGTTTTTTTAATCTTCGCTTCTTATGCCATTCACAAAAAAGTAGACTTGAGTAAAAAACAAATTTTACTTCTAATATTATTTTTGGTCAACTACCTTGTTGTCTATTTTTATTCTATTTACCGTGCACCCATTTTCCAACACTCTGTTATGCTATTTTCTGGAGTGGCATTGATCTTGTTGGTTTCCTCCTTTATTCAATTCAGCAATAAATACCATCAAAGACTTGCTTTGGCCGGAATTTTAGGCGTACTATTGTATAAAACCTACGTTAAAAAAGACTATTTTAATCAGGCGGTAAAAACTGTTTTCGAGTATCAGTTTGAAAGAACTCTTCACTACAAAAAGCTATATGGTGATAAAAACGTGTACCCCCTCTTTTTTGATGCTGACAGCATCATGCGGAAAATTTATTTTGCTAAATACGAAACGAATTTCGAATTTAAAATGTCATCCGATTCTTTAATTTCTAATTCAATTAACATTAATTTCAAGACGAATTCAGCTGATAAAAATTCTAACGACACAGCAGTTTCTTCTTTACGTTTGTTTTCGGATTTCGTCTCAAATTTAAGAACGGACTATGTTGCCTTGTCATCAGCAACACCTTTGTCTTCTTCTATAGTTGCTGATTACTATCCCTATTTAGTAGAAAATACGCAAACCCAGGGAATCAACTATAAATTATATGGTAGAAAAAAAGGCCTTGAAGTTTTGGCCATGGAAGACAAAATTCTTGCTTATTCAACTATTAACAACAGGGGAGTATTTGTTTATTCAAAGCCGGCACTTAAAAAGAATGATTCGTTAATTTTGAAAGTCGATTCACTTAATGAATTCCCGTTTGATGGAAAGGCAGAGTATAATCGATTTGTCAGTGACGAAGGACAAGTGTTACTTGCAAAAGCAAAAATAAAAGGGAAACAAAAAATTAATAAACTGGAGCTTTGCAATTCAGTTCAGAATCCTGAAAACAAATATTCCCACGGTTATTCAGCGAAGCAAGCTTCTGATTTCAATATAAAATCGGATAGTACAATTATTCTCTATTCTGATTTATACATTGGCCGGAATCACCATAAAATTAAAGATGTGTCAAAAATAACTACTTATGTGTGGAATAGGGGAGGAGAAAATTTAGAACTTCTGGATTTCGAAATTAAATTAATTGATTATTGGCACCAGAAATGGCATTTTTGGGATTAAAGAATTAATCTGATATTTGTAAAAATCGTTTCTATGAAGAAAATAATCCCACTCTTATTGACAGCAGTCATTGTGTTCATTTCCTGTAAAAAAACCTCTCCAACTACTCCAACTCCCACACCTGCTGGAGATATAACTCCGCCCGTAATAACACTTAAAGGTAAAATAAACGATACAATTTCGCTAAGTACAACTGCTTACTTTGACCCAGGTTATACCGCTACCGATGATGTAGATGGCGACCTCAGTGCTTTTGTGATTGTTAGTGGAAGTGTATCCACAGGAACAGTTGGAAGCTATATTAAAGAGTACAATGTTAGGGATGGTGCTGGAAATATTGCCCCTAAAAAGACAAGAAATGTAGTTGTAAAAAATGATGCAGGATATTTAGATGGAAATTATACAGCAGTTTGTGGATGTACAATAGCTGTTGGAGATACCCCACCTCCAACTCCTACTATTACAAATACCAGCTATACTCTTAGTGTCGCTTCTTCGAGCAATGGGAATAATAGTATTACGCTCAGTAAGTACCCAATAAGACAAGGGAGCGTCTTTTCATTTCCAACTCATGCTATTTCGGTTAACGGAAAAGGCATGACTTTATTAAATATGTCTCCTGGAGTAGGTTCCGGAACTATATCTGTAACTAATAACTCATTTACAATAACTTCAACTCAATACGACAATGATTATCCTAGCCGTGTGACGGAGTGTAAAGTTATTCATACAAAAAACTGAGAAAAAGATTAAATTCTTTTCTCCATCAAATAATGCTGTATTTGACCCCACAATAAAAAAGTTTTTTCTTTTATTGTGTAACCGCAGCTTTCGTAAAATTTCACGGCGTTTTCCCGGGCTTGTAATTCAACTTTTTTAAGACCAAGTGATTTACCTTTTTCCTCCAAAAAATCTGTTGTTAGCTTGCCAAGTCCCTTACCTCTGTAACTTTCATCCACAGCCATAAAACGTATTTGGCCTACCTTATTTTCTTTTTCATGCAAACGACCACAGGCTATTATGTTTCCTTTTTCATCCTTAATAAGGGCATTTAAACCTGTGGCTTCTAATTCATCGGTCGCTGTTTCTATTGTTTGGTTCCACGGCTTGCGCAATACCCTGTAGCGTAATTGCAGGATGGCATCTATTTCTTTTTGGGAATCGGCCAACTTTATTTTAGACATAATTTTAGTTTAAAAATTTAAAGGCAATTCCTGAAACGCTTTGATATTCCTTTTTGTTAAAAGAGAATTTTTTAATCATGGCTTGTGCTTCCGGTAAATCAAATACTTCTTTGAGGTTGCGTATTTTGCCAATCGGAACTTCTCTTTTCTCGCAAGCCCTATATAATTCTTTGAAATTGAATTGTTTGATATAATTGTACAATAAAGAATACAATTCCAAGCGATTACTTACTCTTAATTGATTGGTGGCAAATTTGGTATCGTTAGCCAAAGCTGCGAAGCCTATGAGCTCACATAGTTGCTTAAATTGCCTGTTATTGCCAATGGCAAAAGTTACCAACTGTTTGTCTTTGGTATCAAACAATTCTCCGTATGGCGCAATGTTAGGATGAATGCTGCCAATCGGTTGCGGTAGTTGATTGCCAATTAACCAATTGGTGGCCTGATTAGCCAAAGAAGCAATCGCGCTATCGAACAGAGAAACTGATAGATGACAACCCTTGTTTGTTTGATAACGTTTAAGAAGTGCGAGGAGTATAGCTTCTTTGAGTTGATGTCCTGCGAGTAAATCAATTAATGCAACAGGCATTTTGAGGGCTTTGCTGTTCGTCTCACCGTTCATGGACATGAAGCCACTTTCCGCCTGCAGAATCAAATCATAGGCCGTTCTCGGCGAATTCTGACCAAAACCATTAATAGAAGCGTAAATCAGTTTAGGATTTAACGACGAGAGGGTAGGGTAGCTTATTTTTAATTTTTCTTCATCTCCGAATTTAAAGTTAGTGATGAGTATATCAGCATCTTTTATTATATCATAAAATTTTTTTATATGATCGGGCAGACTAATATCAAGTGAAATAAACTCTTTGAAGGCATTCACGCTCCAGAAGTAAGCGCTGCCTTGGTCTTTCGGGTTCTCCGTTTTAAGTTTCCAGCTCCTGGTAACGTCGCCATTTGTTTTAGGGTTTTCAATTTTTATAACTTTTGCACCTAATTCTGCAAAGAAATAGCCAACACTAGGCCCAGCTAACACCCCAGCTAGTTCAACTACTTTTAAATCTTTAAAAACAGCGTTCACAACCTAAAATTAGATAATTTCTTGGTAACTCTATCAACACACTAACTATTGCCGCGAACTTTGGAATAAAAATCAGATAGGGGCATTAATAGGGCAAGTTAATCGTTATCTCAAAACTGGGTTGCATTTAGCAACAAAAAGCCTTTTGATATTCGTATTGAAAAGGAAAAATGTGATATTTCCAATTCTCATGCTTTTTGATGCCGTGTGTTCATACAATTATCTGTAACATTTGCGTACAGAGCAGTAAAATTCTAGCGTAACTCTGCGCCTA